>JAKIYP010000004.1 GCA_022708505.1 Bacteroidota bacterium | reverse complement strand
ACTTCAAAAGCATCCGGAAATTTGATATCCGGATTTTTCAGCAACTTCATATTGCCACTTCCTCCGATGTTGATTTTCAAGGTTACCGCATCATTCACTTTCACCTGGTTTGCCGACACAGAGGAAGTCAGACTAAACTGTCCCACCACCCCGTAGAACGACACAGGTCTACCCTGTGGCAAAGGCTTTACATGTATTTTGGTTGCCGGAACTTCTATGCTGCGGGCAACATTTGAATACGACTCAAAGAAATCATCAAATATGCTGCGTACCGGTTGTTTACTCTGTACGCGAATGATGGCTTCAAAAGTTGCTTTATCGATAACCAGTTCACCGGATGTCTGCGGGTAAAGGATTACCTCATATAGTACAGCCGTCAGGAAATTGCGACCATTGTAACTTTCATAAGCCAGCTGGGTATTGCCGGTCTGTTCGAACTCCTGCTTCAGAAAACCTTTGAAATCGGGCATCCCCTTGTTGCTGAACTGAATTACATCATAAGTCGTATATAACTTATAGGTCAACTTCACAGCTTCCTGTTCATATACATTGTTTCGTGAAATAATAGGTCTGATAAACAGATTGGATGCCGATATGGAGGAACCGGCAGCAGATGATTGCGAAGAGGAAGATGATGAAGAAGAACTTTTATCATCCTCCGGAAGCACCTTGATGCTCAACCCATTGGAAGTCACTTTTTGCCCGTCAATGGTGACTGTTGCCGAGGGGATGGTGAACGTTCCTGTTTTCTGTGCCTGTAATGTGTAAGTGAAAGTTATGGAAACCGTTGAGGACATATTCCCATTGATAATCTGCGAACTGTAGCTTTCCGATTTAAACGGACCCGCCAGGATATCAAAATTGGTAATAGCCGGCGCCCGGAAATCCGTTACTTTGGCATTGGCCGTGTAGGTTATCTGAAAGGGGCGTCCCATAATAACCGTACCGGGAGCCGATGCAGTAAGTTTTGCTTCATCATTGGCAGCCAGACTGAAAACAGTCAGCATGAAAACTGCTACAAGCAGTATTTTATTCCCTATTTTTCGCATAACGTCCATACAAGTTTGCTTTTCAGGTCATTAATTACCAATCTTTTTCAACAGATCGTCTGGAACTTGGGGGCATTTTTTTAGCCTTTTCCATCGTATCGTCCTCATCCTGCATCAAGGCCTGCAAGATTTGTTCTGCCTTATCCTTCGACATATCTCTCGGCTGATTTTGCTCCTGAGGCTTTGATTCGTCGGGTTTATTTTCTTTTTCTTTTTTATCCTCTTCAGGCTGTTCTTTTTCTTCCTCCTTTTTATTCTGATCCTTGTTATTTTCCTGATTCTTCAACAGATACTGTGCCAACGCCAGGTTATAACGTGTTTCATCATCTTTCGGATTCAGTTTCAGTGAATTCTTATAGGCTTCAATACTTTCAGCCACTTTTTGTTGCATCAACAAAGCATTTCCTGTATTATGGAGGGCTGCTGCCAGCTTTTCTTTCGGTATTTTATCCGTCGGAACAATCTTCTGATATTGTTCGAGCGCCTCGGCATATTTTTCCTGCTTGAACAAGGCATTACCCAGGTTGTAGGTTGCCTCCAGCGATTTCGAGTTTTTCAGTAATCCTTTCCGGTAAGCGATTTCAGCTTCTGTAAACTTGTTCGACTTATAATGCCGGTTGCCTTCGCGGATATATACATTCTCTTCCTGTGCGACAACCGGTAAGGTCATGCACGAAATCACCATGAATAATATCATCTTTTTTGTTTCCATACGCCCCTTATAACTTCTCTTTTAAATCAAATATTTTCAATCTGCTGAAACGTTTATTAATTCTTTCCAGAATAAAAATATCCATCAGCAGCAACACCAGCGCAATGATAGCGAATGATTGAAATTGTTCATTATAATTAGAAAAAGTAGTTGTAGTCAATTCCGTTTTAGCTAACTGATCCAGTTCCTTCGACACTGCCCGCAAGGCTGCATTGGTATTATCAGCCCGCACATATACGCCCTGACCGGCACTCGCGATATCGTTACACATGGCTTCATTTAATTTCGACACGACCACATTACCGTCTTTGTCTTTCCAAAAACTCATGGTTCCGTCAACAGGAATGGGCGCACCTTCGGGTCGACCCATACCAATTACATGGACCACAATTCCGGCTTTCTGTGCCAACCGTGCAGCTTCTACCGCATTATCCTCATGATTCTCTCCATCGGTAATCAGGATGATGGCTTTAGAAGCCGGACTTTTAGGATTAAAGGATTTAATGGCTAAGTCAACAGCAGAACCGATGGCCGTACCCTGACGGGCTATCAGTTTGGGTGAAATGGTACTGAGAAACATCTTGGCCGACACGTAATCGGCAGTAATCGGCAACTGGGTAAAGGCATCTCCGGCAAAAACAACCAAACCTACCTTATCGTTGCTCATGTTGTCGATTAACTGCGAAAGTATCTGTTTTGATTTGGTCAACCGACTCGGTGCAACATCCGTAGCCATCATGGAGTTTGAAATATCAAGCGCAATCATCACTTCAATACCCTGACGTTTCACTTCTTCGGCTTTGGTCCCGAATTGCGGACGGGCAAGTACAACCACCAACAACATCAGCACTACCATCTGCATGACAAATTTCACAGTTGGTCTGACCGTGGATACGTTCGGCATCAAGCCCTTCAGTAAGTCCGGGTCTCCGAATGCAGCTATATTCCTGCGTTTCCGGATTTTGTAGAATACAAAAATCAGGGTCAGCAGGGGTACTACTAACAACAAATATAAATATTCCGGTTCTGCAAATCTAAACATATAAAAATTGTGTTTTGTCCCGGTAGAGACGCCCTATTAGGGCGTCTCTACGTTTTCCGTTTTCCATTTTCCGTTTTTTACGGTATTTTCCTCAAATACGCATTTCTGAGCAATATCTCGATCAACAGCAGCACAAAACCTGCCAGGGCAAAAATGAAATATTCCTCGTATTTTTTATTATACTCTCTGACACTGATCCGGGTTTTCTCCATTTGATCAATTTCCTGGTATATACTTCTCAGTTTCTCATTATTTGTAGCCCTGAAGTATTTTCCTCCGGTCATGGAGGCTATCTCCTCCAAAGGCTTTTCATCAAAAGCCGACTCAATCTGCTGATACTGTCTTCCCAGCGGTGTTTGTATAGGGATATTGACCATCCCGTACGAACCGACACCAATTGTATATACCCGGATACCGAAAGCCTGGGCAAGCTCTCCTGCCGAAACGGGAGCAATGTCTCCTCTGTTGTTATCTCCATCAGTCAGCAATATCACAACTTTTGATTTGGCTTCACTGTCTTTCAACCTGTTTACCGCATTTGCAAGTCCCATCCCTATTGCCGTTCCATCCTCAATCATCCCGTACTCAATACTGTTGAACAGATTCACCAGCACGGCATGATCGGTAGTAAGCGGACATTGGGTAAAACTCTTTCCGGCAAAAAGCACCAGGCCGATGTTATCATTCGGTCGCGATAAAATAAATTCATTAGCAACCGACTTAGAAGCTTCGAGCCGGTTGGGACGAAAATCTTCCGCCAACATAGAGCCTGAAATGTCAAGCGCGATGATAATGTCTATACCTTCTGTATTTTCTGTCCGCCAGGAATTGGAAGCCTGTGGACGCGCCACTGCAATTACGATAAGGATAACAGCCAGCACCCGCAACACAAAAGGCAAATGCAGCAACCTTAACCGCATGCTCTTAGGTGTGCTTGTCAGGTTCCGGTGCGATGATATCTGCAGACTGGCATCCGACTTATATAATTCTCTGATATACCAGTAAATAACCGGTATAAGAATCAACAGCGCAAATAAATATTCGGGGTTATGAAATGTCATCTTCCTTTATCTCCTCTTCTGTTTTAGGTTCTTTCTCTTCCTCTATTTTGGTTTCATTCACAAACACAAAAGCGTTACTCAAACTCAGTTCATGTTCATCCGGACCCACATTCCATTTGGCAAATTTGATTAAGTCGGCCAAATGCAAAATTTGTTGCAGTTTCTGATATACCGCTTTCTTTTCTATTCTCAGGAAGTTTAATTGTGTCAGAATCTCATCCGAAGTCATTTCCATAGCCGGAATCTCGAACACTTCTTCAATATATTCCCGCAATACATCCGTTAGTTCAGAATGATATTCTTTATGCTTATTCTGCAGCCATAATTTCTCCTGCCTGATTTTCTCCAGTCGGCTAATAGCCAGGTCATAAGGCGGGATATTTGGCTTCACCTCTTCCGGAGCCACCACTTTTCGCCTCTTCAACAGAATCACAATCAGATAAACCAGCGCCGCAAGCAACACCGCACCAATCAACCAGGGTAATAACTTCTTCAGAAAATACTTCAGACTAAATGCAGGTTTGAATACATCCTTGATATCGGCGACCTGAATATCGGTCGTATCAATCACAAAAGGCTGAACCACCTTTAGCGACAAGTCCTTCGACCAAATTGTATCTTCACCAGAAATAAAAGGGAAAGGAGGAATCAGCAGCAGGGTATCTTCAAAAGAGGTAACAACGTACGACTGCCGGATATCGAGATGACCATCGGCAGCTTTTACGGTATCATTCTTCAAACGGTCTACAATCTCGAGTCCTTTTACTATTGCATCTGAAAAAATAGGAGCTTGTATAAACTGGCCGGGTTGCTGGCTGTACACAAAATGCAGCTGCGTCTGCTGCCCAATCCAGATTTGAATAGAGTCGATACTTGCATTTACCGTAACCTGTTGCGCCAAGATATCGGTCTTGCACATCAAGCTTATCAACAGTATAAAAATCGTAATCCTTTTTCTCATCTTCATTTCTTTTTACATCCGTGCAAAAGGTAAATTTAAGCGATCAGGCCCTCATTTTAAAGAGTTTTTTCAGAGTCTTTACATAATCTTCCGAAGTACTCATGGATACAGAATCGACACCTGATTTTGTAAATGTTTTCTGCAATTCAAGCTGACTCTCACCCCAGGCATGCCGGTAGGTTGTCCTCAATCTTTTATCTGAAGTATCCACCCAGATACGATTACCGGTTTCAGCATCCTTCAATTTCATCAGACCCACATCCGGCAAATCGGTTTCTCTGATGTCATATACCTGCAACGCAACCACGTCGTGCTTTCTATTGGCGATGGTCAACTCTTTCTCAAAATTCTGATCAATAAAGTCCGAAATAATAAAAGCTACCGATCGTTTTTTAATGGCATTGGTAAAGTAACGCAAAGCCTCCGCAATATTCGTCCGTGTACTTTCCGGTTTGAAATCTATCATTTCACGAATAATATGTAACACGTGTTTTTTCCCTTTCTTCGGTGGAATAAACTTCTCAATTTTATCTGAGAAGAAAATCACTCCTATCTTATCATTATTCTGAATGGTTGAAAAGGCAAGTGTTGCAGCCACTTCTGTGAAGATATCCATTTTCAGCTGGGAAACCGTACCAAAAACCCGGCTACCGGACACATCGACCAGCAGCATCACTGTCAACTCCCTTTCTTCTTCAAAAATTTTGATATAGGGATGGCCAAAGCGGGCTGTCACGTTCCAATCAATCGAACGCACATCGTCACCATACTGATATTCACGAACTTCCGAGAAAGTCATACCTCTGCCCTTGAAGGCAGAATGGTACTCTCCCGCGAAAATATGATTGGATAAACCACGTGTTTTTATCTCAATCTTCCTGACTTTTTGTATGATTTCGCTTGTTTCCATACATCAGGGTACTTCAACTGAATTTAAAATTTCGGTAATAATTTCGTCTGAAGTCATGTTGTTGGCTTCCGCTTCGTAACTCAGTCCGATACGGTGACGCAACACATCATAACATACCGCTCGCACATCTTCCGGAATCACATAACCGCGACGTTTGATAAAAGCATAAGCCCTTGCCGCCAGCGCCAGATTAATAGAAGCACGCGGAGATGCTCCGAAGGAAATCATTTCCTTGAGGGTATTCAGTCCGTATTCCTGTGGGAAACGTGTAGCAAAAACAATGTCGATGATGTATTTTTCGATTTTCTCGTCGATGTAAACCTGACGAACCACATCGCGTGCTTCGATGATTTCTTTGGGAGTCAGCACGGGCGCAACCTGCGGTTTTTCCTTTTTCAGGTTCTGACGAATAATCAGTTTTTCTTCTTCTTTTTTGGGATAGTTAACAACCACTTTCAGCATGAAACGGTCAACCTGTGCTTCGGGAAGCGGATAAGTTCCTTCCTGCTCAATCGGGTTCTGGGTAGCCAATACCAAAAACGGCTCAGGCAGTTTATAGGTACTATCTCCGATGGTTACCTGACGTTCCTGCATGGCTTCCAGCAAGGCACTCTGCACCTTTGCCGGAGCGCGGTTAATTTCATCAGCCAGGATAAAATTCGCAAAAACAGGACCTTTACGGATGCTGAATTCTTCTTTCTTCTGACTGTAAATCATTGTTCCTATTACGTCAGCCGGTAATAAATCCGGAGTAAACTGAATCCTGCTGTAATCTCCTTTGATCAGATCAGACAGGGTTTTAATAGCCAGCGTTTTAGCAAGGCCGGGAACCCCTTCCAGCAAAATATGTCCGTCAGACAACAAACCAATCAACAGGGATTCAACCAGGTGTTTCTGACCCACAATTACTTTATCCATACCCATCACCAGGGCATCCACAAAATAACTCTGCTTTTCTATTTTCTCGTTAAGTTCGCGAATATCAACAGATTGTTCCATATACTTTGTATAAAATATTTTTGTAAAAAGTGGAACAAATGTACGATAAAAAAATATCTCAAAATCCTGATTTAATAACTATTAACGCGAATTTAGATTATTAAGTAATGAACGAAAAAACAAGTGGTTGAGAATAACCTCATTTCTCTCCCGAACGGGCTTTCACCCATTCCCTTGCATTCACAAAAGCCTCTACCCATGGGGTGATTTGATCGCTATTAATCCGCTCTGCCGGATAATGTGCCCATTGCCATGGGAATATCGCTCTTTCGAGGTGGGGCATCATCGCCAGATGACGACCATCAGCGGAACAAATACCGGCAGCAGCATAATCCGATCCGTTGGGGTTCGCAGGGTAACCGGCGTGTGTATATTTTGCGATGATATGGTAGTCACTTTCCTGTTTCGGCAGGTAGAATTTACCTTCTCCGTGCGCCACCCAAACACCCAACTTGCTTCCCGAAAGCGATCCGAACATCACGGAATTGTTTTCAGGGATGGTGAGTCCGACAAAGCCGGACTCAAATTTATGCGAGTCGTTGTGCAGCATACGTGGTTTTACATCGTGTTCAGGAGTTACCAAACCAAGTTCAACCATCAACTGGCAGCCGTTGCAGATACCTAAACTCAGTGTATCTTCGCGTTTATAGAAATTATCGAGCGCTTGTTTCGATTTTTCGTTGTACAGGAAAGCACCAGCCCAACCTTTAGCAGAACCCAACACATCGGAATTAGAAAAACCGCCACAGAATACAATCATATTCACATCTTCCAGCGTTTCCCGTCCCGTTGCCAGGTCGGTCATGTGTACATCTTTTACATCGAAACCGGCCAAATAAAGTGAATAAGCCATCTCACGATCACCATTGGTCCCTTTTTCACGGATGATGGCGGCTTTGAGGCCACTTGGTTTTCTGTCCTGACTTAGTCCGAACTGCGAGAATTTACCTTTAAATGCCTCGTTAAATTTGAATTCGAGTGGCTGAAATTTATAGTTTTCGTAACGAGCCTGTGCACAAGCTTCGCCGCTTTGTTTTCTATCCAACAGATAGGAAGAGCGATACCACACATCCCTCAACGCATTGATGGAGAATGTATATCCTATTTTTTTCTTTTGAATTTCGATTCTTCTTTCTTCGATGGGAGTAGCAATACGGGCAAAACCAACACCATAAGAAGTGAGCACCTTTTCAACCTCTTTCCTGTCTTTCACCTGAATCAGCACGCCAGGATTCTCAGCAAACAAGTTGGTAACCAGCGAATTTCCTTCGAGGTAGTCGAGTTTAACAGACAACCCGCCTTTGGCATTACCAAAACACATTTCCAACAGGGCGGTGATCATACCTCCTTCTGAAATATCATGTCCGGCCAGAATCAGATTTTTACTGATAAGCTCCTGAATCGCATCAAATGCAGCCCTGAAATATTCCGGTTCCTGAACCGTCGGCACTTCATCCCCGATCTTATTCATGGTTTGTGCCAATACCGAACCTCCCAGTTTTTGTTTATCGAAAGAGAAATCAACATGATAAACAGCCGTTTTCGGGTCGTTCACAAGCACCTGACCAACCGTTTTCTTCACATCAGAAACCTCTCCGGCAGCTGAGATGATAACCGTTCCGGGCGAGAACACTTTCTCGTCACCATATTTCTGGGTCATCGACAGCGAGTCTTTTCCGGTCGGAATGTTGATACCCAATGAACAGGCAAAATCGCTGCACGCCTCGACGGCTTTATATAAACGGGCATCTTCACCCGGATTTTTACAGGGCCACATCCAGTTGGCGCTCAGCGAAACTGATTCGATGCCATCTTTCATCGGCGCCCACACGATATTGGTCAGCGCTTCGGAAATAGCCAACACCGAACCTGCCTCAGGATCCACCAAAGCAGCCAACGGTGCATGTCCTATCGACGTGGCAATACCGGCTTTCCCCCGATAATCCAACGCAACTACGCCCAGGTCATTCAACGGCAACTGAATCTCCCCGGCACATTGCTGACGGGCAATTTTACCGGTAATCGACCGGTCAACCTTGTTGGTAAGCCAGTCTTTACAAGCCACCGATTCTACCTGCAATACATTTTCGATATAAGATTGAAGTTGCTCTTCGGCAATCTCAACGGGAGCAAATTTTTCAGCTATGCTGTTGTCGGTAATCACTGTTTTGGGTGGCTTACCGAACATGTGTTCCAATTTTAAGTCAATAGGCTTCTGACCGTCAGGCTGTTCGAATACGAAGTCCATATCACCGGTTGTCTCACCCACCACATACATAGGTGCACGCTCACGTTCGGCAATTTGCTTCACCATGTCGATGTCTTCCTCCTTCATGAGCAAGCCCATGCGCTCCTGACTTTCATTCCCTACAATTTCCTTTGCACTCAGGGTCGGATCTCCAACAGGCAATTTCGAGACGTCGATTTTACCACCGGTTGTTTCTACTAATTCAGATAAACAGTTGAGGTGACCGCCTGCACCGTGGTCATGAATCGACACAATCGGATTCACTTCTGCTTCTGCCAACGTACGAATTACATTGGCCACACGCTTTTGCATTTCGGGATTGGCACGCTGCACGGCGTTCAGTTCCACAGTGTTGTCATAATGACCTGTATCCACCGACGACACAGCGCCACCACCCATACCGATGCGATAATTATCACCACCCATCACCACGACCTTCTCTCCTACTTCGGGCGTACCTTTCAAGGCATCTTTGCGATTACCGAAACCGACACCACCGGCCAGCATGATAACCTTGTCGTAGCCATATTTCTTATTATTTTCCTCGTGTTCAAAAGTCAGCAACGAACCACAAATGAGCGGCTGACCAAATTTGTTACCGAAGTCGGAAGCTCCGTTTGATGCTTTGATCAGGATTTGCTCTGGAGTTTGGTACAACCACTTCCTTGGCTGAATAGCAGCTTCCCATGGGCGCTCAACTCCCCCTCCTTTGGAGGGGGTTGGGGGGAGGCTTCTCGGGTAAGAAGTCATATACACCGCCGTTCCTGCAATCGGCAAACTGGCTTTACCACCGCCGAGACGGTCACGGATTTCACCACCCGTACCTGTTGCCGCACCGTTGAAAGGCTCCACGGTAGTCGGGAAGTTATGCGTTTCGGCTTTAAGCGAGATAACCGATTCAATTTCTTTAGTTTCGAAGAAATCAGGTTTATCGCCCGATTTAGGGGCAAACTGCTCCATCTTCGGTCCGGCATTAAATGCCACATTATCTTTGTATGCTGAAACAAGTTGATTCGGATTTTCTTCCGATGTTTTGCGTATGAGTTTGAATAATGAAAATTCTTTTTCTTCCCCATCAATCACAAACTGACCGTTGAAAATTTTATGGCGACAATGTTCCGAGTTCACTTGCGAGAAACCAAACACTTCAGAGTCGGTCAGTTTTCTTCCAATTTTTTCGCTGACTTCATTCAGATACTGAATTTCATCGGCACTTAGCGCCAATCCTTCCTGCTCGTTATACGCCGCGATATCTTCGATGTAAATAATCGGTTCGGGTTGTTTGTCGATTGTAAAAATTTCCTGTGTCAGTGTTGAGTACACCCTTTCCAGCATCGGGTCGTAGTCGATAGCGCCCTGTACGGAAGGCATTACCGGAACCTGCCGGAACTCCTCAATACGCAAAATGCCGCGAATGCCCATATTCTGGGTAATCTCCACGGCATTTGTACTCCAGGGCGTAATCATTTCACGGCGGGGACCGATGTAATTACTTTCAAGTGTTTGCTGTTCAAGCATTCGGGCATTCCCGAATAACCAGCTTAATTTTTGAACGTCTTGTTCCGAAAGAGGTTGTGCCGATTGTACAGCATAGATGTGTTGCGAAGCGGTTTGGAAGAATTGAATCATGGTGAGGATATTTCAATTTTTTAAGCCGCAAAGATAGTGAAATTATGCGTATCAGGCAATTGAAAAAACTGAAAATATTGCACACGAAATAATTACACACAAAGCATTACAAGTTTTATAAACAGAATGCTTACTTTTGAATTTTCAACTTTATTAGTAGGATATTCACTTTTTCTTTGTCTAAACAGACATAAGACAAAAAATGACAGAAAAAGAAATCATTCATAGCATCAAAAACGGCGATATACAGTCTTTCAAACTGTTGGTAGAGCAACATCAGCAAATGGTGTTTCGAACAATAATGGGATTTGTACATGTCAAAGAAGATGCAGAAGATCTTACACAGGAAGTTTTTATCAATGCTTATCAATCGCTGCATTATTATCAGAAAAAAGCCGCTTTCTCAACTTGGTTATACCGTATTGCGGTGAATACCAGCTTAAATTTCATTCAAAAGAACCGGTTTCAGAAATTGCTTGACTTTGCAGAAGATAAGATGCAAATTTTGTTCAACCAACGGGACAACAGCATCAATCCGGAAGAACAAATCATAGAAAACGAAACAGACTCCCTGATTCAGAGAGCAATCGATCAATTGTCGGAAAAACAACGCACGGCTTTCATTCTCAGCAAATACAACGAACTGCCACAAAAAAAAATTGCTGAAATCATGCAACTATCAGAAGGGGCAGTAGAACAACATCTGCAAAGAGCCAAAATAAAACTTCAGAAAAAATTATCAGGTTTAGTAGGAAAATAAATAAACATATGTCTAATCATATAACAACACAATTCAGAATGAAAACCGAAGATTACATCAACCAATATATTGAAAAGGAAAAAAAGCTTGAGCCCAATCCTTATTTGAAAACCAGAATTATGGCATCCATCGAAAAAAAGGATGTTGTACAACGAACTCCTGTCTGGCATACCATATTTGCTGCTATAAGCATTAGTCTGGTTATTTTCACCGGATTTCAGCTCAGCAACTTATATAATCCGACTGTCGCGCAGGAAAAAGGATTAGTCATCAACGACAGTCACATCGAAATGTTACATTATTATCAAACTGAATCTCATGAATAAAACCAGCCTGTTATATTGGATTATTGCCCTGTTGCTGATTTTAAATCTCAGCACAATCGGGGGACTTATTTACCATCACTATGATCAGCTGGCAGAAGAACAGTCGGCATTGATACTGGATGTGCAAAACGACAGCAGGTTAACAGGACGGCATTTCCGACAAGTTATAGGATTTGATGATGAGCAAATGGAAGCATTCCGGAAAGCAAACCGCAAATTCCAACCAGCTGCCAATCAGATTATTTTCACAATTGATTCATTGAAACAGGAACAATTTAATGAATTAAAGAAGAAAAAATCTGATACAGTAAGACTGTTTGAAATTGCAGAAAAGATCGGCACCCAGCACAAGGAATTGAAAAATATCACCAACAGGTTTTATTTAGAAATTAAAAAAGCATGCAATGAAGAGCAGTGCAATAAGCTCGAAGAAGTGTTTCACCCATTATTCAAAAACACCATTCAGGGAGGAAGACATCGTAACAAAGACATTAATTAACGTGAGTTCGATATAAGAAAAAACAAAAAAGGTTAGCATAATTCCGAGATAATTATTATCTTTATAGTGTTGAAATACAAATAAATAACTAAAATTCATCACTATGCTAACCGTTGACGAAATTACTGAAATTTTTTATTTATGCGATGATTTTTCAAAAGAATTTGACAAATCATACAAAAAACATATTTTGGTTGCCGAGAGCGGCAAAAAGACCAGAAACAAGCCAAACAGGCTGTCACACAGTGAAGTAATGACGATTTTGATCTCCTTCCATCTGGGAGGATTCAGAAATCTGAAACATTACTATGTGTTTTATGTAAAGCAACATCTCAATGAGGAGTTTCCGCGATTGGTTTCCTATAATCGATTTGTTGAGTTACAACAGCAAGCTGTTTTTCCTCTGGTTATTTTTCTTAAATTGTGTAGGATGGGTCAATGTACCGGAATCAGTTTTGTTGACTCAACCACCATTAAAGCGTGTCATATCAAGAGAGAGAAAATTCATAAAGTCTTCTCTGGAATTGCCACAAAGGGCAAGGGAACTCTTGGCTGGTTCTTTGGCTTTAAACTACACCTGATTATTAATGACAAAGGAGAAATCCTTAGTTTTGTTATCACTCAGGGAAATGTAGATGACCGGGAACCGCTTCAATATGAATCGTTTATTGAAAAAGTGTCTGGAAAATTATATGCCGATAGAGGTTATATTTCACAGGCACTCCGAGATATATTGTTTGTTGATGGAATTCATTTTGTTACCAAAATGAGAAATAATATGAAAGGAGGCGAAATACCTTTGCAGGACAGAATTTATCTGCGTAAAAGAGCCATTATTGAAACCGTCAATGATGAACTCAAAAACATCTGCCAGATAGAACACACAAGGCATCGGTCTTTTACCAATTTCATTTCAAATCTTGTAGCTGGACTGCTCGCTTACAGTTTTTTGCCCAAGAAACCATCTATTAATGTTGAATTTGTTGACCAAAATCAACTCGTTTTATTTTAATTCTTATATCGAACTCACGTTAATTAAATAAAAAATAAACATCAACAATTTTAAAAATTTCAAGGTATGAAAACAAAAGTGTTATTTATCGCAGCAACCATGGTTGCTTTAACAGGAAGCCTTATGGCACAGGGCAACAACCAAAAAAAACAGATCAGTGACCCCGATCGCGGTGCGTATTATGTCGATGCCGACAACAATGGCAAGTGTGATAATTTTGAAAAAGGAAAAGGTGGAAACAATCCCAAAGGTGACGGTGTTCGGCTGAAAGATGGTAGTGGTCGTGAAAACGGCAAAGGCCGCAGGATGGGTAACGGCCAGGGACTGAGAGATGGCAAGGGCCGTGGTAATGGTGGAGGTAAATTTGTCGACGCCAATAAAAACGGGATTTGTGACAGGAGAGAATAAAACTATGCACGAATCAGTTCCACTATGTAAAATTTAAACAGAAAAAATTGAATCCTCAAGATCAGATATATGAATCTAACTGATTTTGAGGATTCAATATTATGATGTACTAATAAAGATATTTCCATCGCAGGAGCAAATTCACCCACTCATCTTCAGGATTCTTCTTGTTTCTAAATCCAATTCCGCCATGTCCTCCTTCACCGAAGATATGCATCTCAGCAGGCACTCCGTTCTCTGTCAGTTTTAAATAATAACTGATGGAGCCCTGAACAGGTGCGGCTTTGTCGGTGGTAGCATGCACGATAAATGCAGGAGCACAATCTTTGGAAATGAAGTTGAGTGAATTCGCAAAGTGTAATTTATCTGCAGAAGGATTCTCTCCTGCAAAATTTTTCATGGTTCCTGAACCGGCTGTATTGATAACCGGCTTAACTAAAATTACAAAATCAGGACGGGAACTATAGTGTTCCCATTCGTTTGTGGATGTAGGATTAGCTGGTTTCCAATGAACAGATAACATGGAAGCTAAATGTCCTCCTGCCGAAGAACCGTAAATTCCTATCTTATTTGGATTGATATTCCATTCTTTGGCCATACGTCTTACCATCCGGATAACCTGGGTACCATCTTCCAAAGAGACCAGACCATTCCCGTTTGGTAAACGGTACTTAACCACCACAGCTGCAATTCCAGCTTTATTAAATATTTCTGCTCCTCTGAAACCGGCTTCAACAATATTGACAAATTTATATGCTCCTCCGGGAAACATGATTACGCAACTTGTTGGCTCTCCGGATGTCGGCAACATGACAGTAATTTCTGCAGTAGAAATATTAAATACTGCTCCTGCATCATTTACTTCCTCTTTACCACTCAATCCATTTGAAAGAGGTGTATCCTGATACAACACCGGAAGCACAATTTTTCTGATTTCCTGCGCGTTTGAACCCAAATTTAAACCAAACAGAAATAGCATCAACATCATTAACTTATTCATTCTTAACATAGTACTACTATTTATCAGTTTTTCATGATTATTTCCCGAAAATTGGCAACACCATCATCAACTTCCACAATCAACAGACCTGTTTCGCATCCGGCAATATCAATTTCACTCCCGATGCCTTTTTTCATTAATTTACCAATCGCATTATAAACTTTGTATGACACCGGCGTGCTTGAATCTCTGTTTTTGATAAAGAGTTTATCGCCGGCGGGATTGGGATATATCATAACCGGTTGTTGAAATCCGGCGTGTATACCTGTATTGCCATCCCGCATTTTATCGACTGTAGCAATATTAGAAAAGTAAACACTTTCTCCCACTTGATTCCGGGATTTGACCCTGTAATAATGATAACCCTTAGACCGGGGAGTGAAATCCTTCACACTTGTTCCGGAAATATTATCTGCTAATAGCTCATAGCGCGATTCATCCCAGGGGGTTGGACAATAATACACTTCAAACACCGCGTTGTGTGTTGAGTCGGACGGGGTCCAGGATATTTCCACCGTACCATCAACACTTTCTTTCGCGAAAACCAGGTAAGGAGGCCAGGGACGATTCACAACAGGTATGGCTGATACCTCAGGGGCATTCTTTCCTTCTCCTGAACGGTTAAATGCTGTAACGCTGATATAGTAGCGGGTGTTATTTTGCATCTTACGGAAAATATAACCGGTCGTATTTCCCACATCCATCACCTGAGTATAAACTCCCGGACTGGTGCCATATTTCACCCTGTAGCCATTCGCAAAAGGCACACTCTCCCAGTGAATGGTGATGCGTTCATCTTCAGTATATATAAAATTAATTTTCGGTTGAGACGGAACCTCTACCCGGGTAGAGACTTCATTTGAAGGTTGACTTGTACCACCGGCATTACTGGCTGTAACCGTAAAATAATAGGTTAATCCGGACGCTAAGCCACTTATTTCCAGCTCGGGACTATTCACTTCTGCTATTTCAGTATATACTCCCGGGGCAGTGCCATATCGCACCTGATAGCTTTCAGCGACGGGACGTTTCCACCATTTTAACCTGACCGAACCATTACCATGGTCGACACTGTAAATGCGCGGAGCCTTCGGAGCCGGAATTGCCATTGCATCTTTTAGCCATTCAACCCGCATCACCGAATAGGGAGGTACCTTGATTTGGTTAGCTGGCATGCTGTCCAATAAGACAGTGGTGACAGGTTTTGATGGGTCTGTTTCCGTGAAGTATTCGATGATTGCTTTCCGTGTCAGCAAGGCACCATCAATCAGAATATTCAAATCATACACATTTCCGGTTTTGTTCGTTATCAATAAAAAATCCCTGTCGTTGATACCCTTATAGGAAGTTGCATAAATTGCTGGTATAGAACCACTGAACCGTTTAGGCACTACATCCGTATTGTCATGCGTTGTTTGCCAGCTGAAACTACTATTGTTCAACGCCTTATTTATAATGTAATGTCCATAACCTTCCGTCGTGATACGAAAACCTGTATTTAACAAATCGGTGTTCAGTGGTGTTTTATTCTGATATGCCTGCATGATCTCTGTCTGAAAATTATTTAACGGCGAAACAGCGCTGCTGATGTGATGCTTCCCAATCATCCAGGCTTGGGATTGATTGGACATACGCATGAAATACTCAGCTACATATATTGCCGAATAATTTGTGTTATTAAGCGAACTATTCCATACCCCAAACTCTGTCATGAGCATTTTGGCATTTGGCCAGGTTACATCGGTAATACTGTTGAAATAATCTGTACCTGTTGAATTTTGCAATTCATGATTGGCGGTCAGATAACCGTCGTTAAACAACACATCTTCATCTCTTCGGGTAGGATATGCATGGAAAGAGACATAGTCCCAAAATCGATTATTTTTGTCCTGATATGCCTTTATTTTAGCAGGAAAAACTGATTTAGGCCAGGCTCCATAGAAGGCAGCTAAATTTGCATCGGGAAAGACCGACAATATTGAATCTGCAATTTCTTTCGTCTTGTGCATGTAGTCTTCACCATCATTCCAAAAGCCATAATTCGGATAAGGAAAAGCATTTGGCTCGTTGGTAAACTGCCAATAATCGACCACGATATTATTGTTTTTACAAAAGCGGGCAAACTGTGCTACTTTACGAGGAGAATCAAAAAAACCATTCCAGGTAACAACCAATTTAGCTCCCAGTTCTCCGCATAACATAGCATAATCCATAAACCGGTGGGCACCTTTCCCTTCCATCCACTTATATAAATCAGGTATGGATTTAAAATCATCGTTGCTACTATCCTCCCCTTGCTGGTTGTAATTTTTCGACATACCCTCGAACCATTGCAATACATACTGACCGGTATGCATATCGAAATAATCGCCTGAGGTCCCTGAAAAATAGCGTAGAAATCCGGGTGACATTTCTTTAACACCTGCTTTAAATGCAGGATTTGTATAGGTCCAGGGACCATCAGCAATACGCATATTGAATCCGGCAAAGCCTTCCGTTAAAGGTATGCCGGCATTGGTATTTATACTTACTGTTAAATCACCACTATTCACCTGACCCGGAAATTTCAATACAGCATCGTGAACAGTGGCTGTAACAGAATCAACTTCAGATAAAGTCAGTGAAGGATTCATCAATGCAACAAGTGCATTAGACAACAACTGGTTAAAGTCATTGTATTTCACTTCGGTGTAACTGCCTGCTTCATCCCCTTTTTTTGCATTTAACAACAAGTCACCGCCCTCCAGAATTATCCTGAGTAAGTTTTCACGACCGGCGGGAATAACCCAACCATTAATTCGCACATTATCTACAGTCCAGTACTCTTCCAGATTGGGAGTCCAATGCCGGTTAACACTGATGGTATAATAACATCTGTTATTAAAAATGTAATTATCAGTAATCACTGACCTTTTGAAAGCCGTTGAAAGCACAGCATCTCCGTAAACAGCACGTCCGGCATAGCTGGTGAAGTCATCGCGCCCCACTTCTACACCTGCTTCAGCACGTGAAATATCGCGAAAAAGTCCAATCCGGTTTACCCTCGATTCGTTGGGAACACCGCTTCCTGCATGCACGATTTCATAATTTTTCATCATGACTTCATATCCGGTCTGAGGAGTTAAGTCAAACAATAAACCAAAATCCCTGAATGAAATCACATTGCTATTTGCATTAAGCTTTAGCCAGTATTTTCCGCCAGAGGTTATTCCTTCATCTGCTGCCTGGGCTGTCATGTTTGATGCATGGATATTTGGGGACCCTTCAATCACAGGAGCTGAACTTTGAGAATCAAAAGGATAATCAATCCTGAATTCCGGCACATCCAGTAATTTTGTGTAACTCAGTTTGATTTCAATCTGGTCAATATGCCAATCAAATATATCGTTTGAAGTCGATGCTCCGCGCGGAGTTATAAAAGCTGAAACATAATTGTTACCTCCAGCTACGGCAACCTGATTGCCCGGTGTAAATGTATGATAGGCATAAATACCGGGTAAAGATGTATTTTCAGTTGACTCGTCGCTGTTGGTGTTTACAGGTAAAAGTCCGTTTGTCGATGCACCTATTCTAAAAGCATAGTTATTTCCTGTTTTCAGACTACGGTGCCTGATCTTTATTTCTTCAATCTTGATTACATATCCCCAAACCGGGCGGATATCGCAGCGTACATAAGTAAATGTGTAGTTTGTAGCATTATTATTACTGATGGTTGATTTCGCAACATGATTTCCGCCATCATCCACCAAACCTTTGTATGCTAGTTTCTGACCGCCAAAGACCACCTGATCCGGATTAACAATATTGGGTACACTGGCAGTCGCCAACAAGTCATTGTTAAAAGTGTAAGTGATGTTTACTGTTTGTTGGGAAAAAACAAACAAAGAAAATATTGATAATATAAGCCCAAATATAAACCTCATTTTAAAATGCTTTATTTAATATAGTTTTTGAACTAAAAACGGCCGTATCGATACAAACACAGCCGTTTTTACACACTTGATTAATAACTATTTATTGTATAATAATCTTTCTGGCAAACTGATTCATACCATCCTGAATTTTCACAATATAACATCCTTTATCCCTCAATGCAATGAAATCATGATCAGCCAGGCGTATACGTTCACTGATTTTCACTCCGGATATGGCATACACTTCAACCCGCATACCCTCATAGCCCATTAACTCAATACCGTTGGGATGAATGTTTACACTACCATCAGGAACATCTAACAACCCAGTCTCATTTACCGGTGACTGACTTGAATAATTCACCATGATGTCATCTACAATTATCTGATTACCATCTGCTTTAAACCCTGTAAATTTAATTTTACTGGATGCTGTTCCCACGTAGGTTTCAGTCGTAACCGTTTTGATAGAGTTTGTTGTATTCACGTCGCTGAACATCAATTGATCATCCAGGTATATAAAGAATCTGCCGTCTGTACCCTTATCAAAGCTTCTGAAAGTAACTGTTACATTGAAAGGTTGACTTAAATCAACAGCAGGAGAAACTAAATATGCCGAATCTGTTGCAGATGAAGCCATATTTACAGAACCAAAAGTTTTTCCGGTTACATAAGCATAAAGATAATCGCCTGACCAGCCATCAATACCAGTCTGCATTTCATTCCCGGGAATAACAGGGAAATCTGTAAACACGGGCGGTACTCCTTCTGCTGTATTCGGTTTTACTGAATCATAAGCAGCAAAATCCTCGTACAAAACATGACAAGACGCATAAATCGGAATTTCAATGGTTGGTATTTCAGCACTTTGTAGTTTTAAAACAGCCTGGTGTTGAAAATGCGCATTGCTTTCCAAATTTAAGGTACGGACAGAAGACTGATAAGTTACCTGAACAGTTTGATCACCTGCATTCAGTTCAGAGGCAGTCAGCGTTGATTTATCAATCGTGAACATTCCGGCATTTTCCCCTGTAATACTCAATGCAACATCCTGTGATGCGGTAAGACCTGACACTTGTACGGGAAAAGTCAACGGATAACCATAAGTGGAATTGATGGCTTTAGACAGTACATCAACGGTAACAGCAGAAGCAGCTGGCGTTGCAGTCCCCCACACTTCTATTTTATTAAACGTAACCTGATCAGCCTCAGTTGGTTGTTGAAATGCAATGGCATAATAAGTTTGCGCATCATCCATAATGGCCGGAAATAATACGCCATTACTGTTACGTCCTTCATCCATTTCGGTAATAACAAAATCTACAGCATTTTGTCCGGTTCGCTTACAAGCCAGATTAACGGGGTTAACAGCATCTCCATAATAAGCATCAATACGGTGTTTTGCACCGGTAGCTTTATAGTACAACACGATCTTATACACATTGTATTCACTCAGGAAACTACCTTTCGAAATTGCAAACTGGACACATTTGGCACCGGGATGCGTTGATAATGAAGCAGGCCAGGCTGATGTCACCAGCGTATTGTCAATGTATTCAACAGTTAAGCCATCATTTTCAATCATTACATCCGAAAATGTTAATCCGGAAGTAACAACAGAAGGCTTCAACTGATTTTCGCCGGTCAGAAACTCGTATTGACCAAGCAGAATATCCTGGGCATGCAGGATAGAAACCGATGTCACTAAAAAAAATAAACAAAAGCTGTAAATAGCTTTACTTTTGAATGCATGTAATTTTTCTCTCATTATAGGAAATATTTAATGGTTGATAACTAGAAATCACGTATTGAAAACATGGTTATCTGCAAAAATAAGATAGTTTACAAAGAAACATAACAGAAATTTTAACCAAAAGTTGGGGAATAATTATTCATTCCCCCACTTTCACAAATATAAGATGTAATACTTTACTGAATTATCGTCGGTGATCCAAAGTTAAACACCTCCGAAGGTTCATGCGACTCCTTCATGATTTGTTCCAGTTCAGCAACAACCTCCGGATGTTGATTCGCAACGTTGTTTTCTTCTCTTAAATCAATTGACAAGTCGAACAAAAGCATCGGCGCATTAGGTTTCTTAGCGTAATTAAGTTTCACGCCTTTCCAGTTTCCTTTTCTGACCGCGATGCGACCTCCCTGTTCATGGAACTCCCAGTACAAATAAGGATGCGTCTTTTGACCTTTCTTCGACAATAATGTAGAAACTAATGAAATTCCGTCGGTTTTAACCTCAGCCTTGCTACCGGATAGTTCCCGGAAAGTAGGCAACATATCCCAAAATGCAGAAATGTGATCTGAAACTCCACCGGCTTTTATTTTTCCGGGCCAGTAAGCAATCATCGGGACACGTATTCCCCCTTCGAACAAATCACGTTTATAGCCACGCAAAGGTCCGTAACTTTGGAAGAAGTCCGGATCGGCACCACCTTCCCGGTGCGGACCGTTATCACTACTAAAAATAATCAG
The DNA here is from genome assembly GCA_022708505.1 of Bacteroidota bacterium. Classification (GTDB taxonomy): domain Bacteria; phylum Bacteroidota; class Bacteroidia; order Bacteroidales; family Paludibacteraceae; genus Paludibacter. Next base: position 44,961 of record JAKIYP010000004.1, on the reverse strand, counting down.
GGTATTTTTCTCAATTCCCAGCCGTTTCAATTCCGCGACAATTTGTCCAACATGCATATCGAGTCGGGTAACCATAGCCGCGAAGTCAGTTCGTGGAAGTTGCGACGAACCATAAGGTCCGTTTTTATAATTCTCCCCGCTATCAACCCCCTTGTATGATTTCACTTCCTGAATCTTTCCTTTGTAGAGCGCATAAATGCTATCGTCGGGAGCTACTAATTCGGCATGGGGTATGATATGAGGAACAAACAGGAAGAATTTCTTATCAGCATTCGTCCGGATAAACTCCAGCGTTTTTTCCTGGATAATATCCGGTGCATATTGTTCTTTTTTCAAACCCTGATTACCTTCCAGGATCACTTTTTCCTGGTTGTGATACAGGTGATCCGGAAAATAATGATGAGCCAGACGCTGGCAATTATATCCGAAGAACTCATTAAATCCCTGGTTATTAGGATCACCCTCTGAACCGGGATACCCTAAGCCCCATTTCCCGAAAGCTCCTGTTACATAACCTGCTTCCTGCAACATTTTTCCGATGGTATAGGTGTCTGCAGGCAGGGGATATTGCCCTTCCGGATTATGTTCCTTGTTTCCCCTGATGAAGGTATGCCCTGTATGCAACCCGGTCATCAATGCCGAGCGGGAGGGAGCGCTGACGGTTGAACCGGCATAATGTTGCGTAAAACGTATCCCGTTAGCAGCCATTGCATCCAGATTCGGCGTTTGGATAATTTCTTGTCCGTAACAACCCAAATCGCCATATCCCAAATCATCTGCCAGGATATAAATAATGTTTGGTTGTTCATTTTTTGCTTGTGTACAGGAAGCTGAAGCCAGCAGGACTGCTCCCATACTGTTAAAAATAAGTTTTGTTTTCATCTGTTTATGATTTATATTTTGATCACTCCTTATAATCCATGTTTTTAACCGGCATCCTGGCTCCGGTTTTATTTCTCCATTTTTCCAGTTTACTTCCTAATTTCTGGACTGTTTGAGGTTTTTTCTTTGCCAAATTATATGTTTCACCAATATCCTCTTTCAGGTTGAATAATTCTTTTTCACCGGTATCGTAGAACTCGATTAGTTTATAATCACCATCCCTGATAACACCGCCCGGTCGTGAACCCTGATTGGCATAATGCGGATAATGCCAAAACATGGCGCCTCTTTGCTGATGTTTACCCGTTAAAGCAGATTTAATACTGATACCGTCAATGGTTAATTCTTCAGGTATTTTCACTCCGGTTAATTCGAGGATGGTTGGAAAGTAATCGACAGTAGTCACCTGACAATCACTCACCGAATTACCGGCAATCTTATTTTTCCAAGTAACAATCAGCGGTTCCCGGATACCACCTTCGTATAGGTGTCCTTTTCCTCCCCTCAACGGATAATTGCAGGTTGGTGAGCCTTCTGCGGTTGACAGTCCGCCATTGTCAGCAGTAAAAATTATAATTGTATTTTCATAAAGACCCAGCCTTTTTAGCTCTGCAATCACTTTTCCGACGTTATCATCCATACTCGAAACCATGGCTGCATAAACCGCATGGCTTTGCACCAGTCTTTCCCTGTAACTTTTTGACTGAAAAGGTTGTTTTGCTTTCCATGCCGGATTCTCATCATGCGTACGCACGGTATCCAAACCCATCATTTTTGCTTTCTTCTCATAATACCTCACTTTATCCGGTTTTCCTATTAAAGGCGTATGCACCTGATAAAAGCAGAAATTAATAAAGAATGGCTTGTCTTTAAACTGATTTAACACCTTAACACATTCATCTCCTAATCTATCAGTCAGGTATTCACCTTCCGGTCCATCCTTAATATAGGGGTTATTATAAGGAACAAAGTAACCATTTGGCCCGGGTCCACCTTTTCCACACCCCCCAATATTGATGTCATATCCCTGATATTGCGGAAAGTATATTGAATCTTCAGCCACATGCCATTTCCCGATGAATGCTGTTTGATAACCTTCATTTTTTAGCACCTCGGCAATTGTTACTTCTTCCAAAGGCATATTAAACACATTATCCGGTGGAAGTACCGGTGCAATTTTTTGTATTTCCTCCCTTTTATCGGGCTGATGGTATCTGCCTTTAATCCAGTCTGTCACACCTGTCCTAACCGGATACCTGCCGGTCTGAAGACTAACCCTGGTAGGTGAACTCACGGGACAAGCAGCATATGCATTTGTAAACAACATGCCATCTTTTGCCAGTTGATCCAAATGAGGTGTTTCATAAAAAGAACTCCCGTAGCAACCTAAATCAGTCCAGCCCAAATCGTCGGCAAACAATAAAAGCACGTTGGGTCGCTGCTCTGCTTTACTATACATCAAGATTGCGGAAGAAACAACCGTTATTGATGACTTAATCAGTGTTTTGTTTTTCATTGACATCTGGTATTAGTTGAATATTATAATGGTGAACCCTGATCTTTTGCATTTTTCCCCGGACCGCCGCTATTATCCAACGGATATACCTTGTTTTTCTTAGCCCAGGTATCCCATTTTGCTGCCATCTTTTCTACCTTACCCGGGTATTTTCCTGCCAAATTATTTGTTTCAGTCCGGTCTGTCTTCAGGTTATATAATTCCCATTCAGCAGTATAGGGCGGATTTTTTGTAGACATGGATACAAGCTTCCAGCTCCCATCAATGATAGCCCGGTTTGCTTCGTGTTCAAAATACAATGCATCACGCTTTAGCTTTTTATTTTTTGTTATAACCGGCAGCAGACTTTTACCCGGCATAGCTTGAATAGCTTGTTTATTATATGTTTCCGGATACTTAGCGCCGGAAACATCAACAAAAGTTGGCATAAAATCAATTACATGTCCCGGTTGCGGGGTTAATATACCACCTTCTTTAACTTTCGCAGGCCAATGTACGATTAAAGGAGTAGCGATGCCTCCTTCATGCACATAACGTTTGTATTCCCGAAAAGGGGTATTGCTGACATTTCCCCAGTTTTTCCGGTAACTGTGAGTCGGTTCCTCATTGCCCAAAAGCGGTAATTCTTCCAGCGTTAACTTTCCGCCCTGCGCCTCAGCATTTCCTCCATTATCAGATAAAAACAAAATGATGGTATTATCCAATGCATCATGTGCTTGCAGGGTTTCAATAATCTTCCCTATTCCCTGATCCATCCGGTCAATTTGAGCAGCATAAACCGCCATTCTGGCATCCCACATCATTTTGTCTGTTTCACTTAAATCTTCCCAGGCAGGTATCTGTGGATCGCGTTCACTCAAAACAATTTTTTCATCTATGATTCCAAGTTCCCGCATTTTATTATATCTTCTTTCTCTGTGTACATCCCAACCATCTGTAAACTTACCCCGATACTTTGCAATATCTTCCTGTAACGCATGCAGGGGACGGTGAGGTGCATAATAAGCAACATAAAAAAAGAAGGGGTCGTTTTGTTTTTCTTTGTAATGTTTATTGATAATTGACACAGTGGAATCTGTGACAGCAGTTGTCAGGTAAAATCCTTCCGGAGCATTTATCTGTTCATTATCATTTGTCAATGTCTTGGGTGTAAAGAAACTACCGCCACCGGTCAGATGCCCGAAGAAACGATCGAATCCCCTTTGGATTGGCCAGTTATGCTTGGGACCATCGGGACCCATAAAACGATCAAAAGTTACGTGCCATTTCCCGGTCATGTAACAGGAATAATCCGCAGTTTTGAGCACTTGTGCAATGGTTACAACCTGGTTGTTCATATCTCCGGTATACCCGGGATGTCCGAGATTTGCTGAGGTCATCCATCCCAGACCGGTTTGATGCGCGTACTGTCCGGTAAGTAATGAAGCCCTTGTCGGGCAACTTCTTCCTGCATTATAAAAGTTTGTAAAAAGCAAACCGTTGCCTGCCAGTTTGTCTAAATTCGGGGTTTCGATACCTGCACCCATAAATCCAAAATCAGAAAAGCCCATATCATCAGCCAGAATCAGGATGATATTCGGGCGATCGGCAGAAGTTTTATTTTCAGCAGAGAGTGATAAGACCGGTGAGATTAAAACAGGGAGTGTAGTTAATAAAAATTTATTTCTCATATCATTATTTATTCGGACAGAATGGAACGTTCAATGCATCTCTTCTTCAACTTTTGTATTACTTTGTTTTATCATTTCAAGCAGTTGATTCAGATAATTTTGATACACATCCCGCGGGAACACATTATTTTCAAAACATAAAGATGCTGCATATCCAACCACACACCCCATCTGTGCCGTGGTGTTCATAACACGGGGGCCACCCAGCCCCAAGTGCGAACAGCTGAAATTTCGTCCGGCCATAAACAGGTTTTTGATATTTTTTGAATATAAACACCGGTATGGTATGTGATAACTTGTTTTATAATAAATTGCATCTGAGATAAAATCCGGTTGATTCTTATCCAATAAAACCTGTTGATGATGCACATCAACCGAACGGGTTTCAAAAACAACCGCATCTTCAAAAGAAGTGTTGTTTCTGACATCATTAAATGTGTAGATGTAGTCACCTGTCAAGCGCCTGGATTCTCTTTTACCGACCAGATACGACACCCATTCCAGGTTGACACGCGAATTTTCAGGTAGTTTCTTCGCATTGTAAAAGGCTCCGTAAATAGCTTTAAACAAGTGATCCCTGATTTTTTCCGCATCTTCAATCTGATTTACTTTATCGTCAGAGAATTCCCAATACCACTCTCCGTTTATAGCCTGATGATTACCAGCCACATCCATTGCCCAGGGCACTTCAGGGAAAGTTACATCAGCATCTTTTACCGCAGAGTTCCATAAAACAGAAGCTCCCATCACCCGGTTGTCTTTTGTCAAAGGTGACCAAACGATATTTTTATATTCTTCCCATTTTTCAAGGATTGATTTATTAAAATGAATTCTCATACCTTCAGGCGATGAAACGCCTTCCTGAAATGTTGACTCAGACTCCCGGCCATACATATATTCAGCTCCGGCCCAATATCCAATCCAGGCATCACCTGTACAGTCGGCAAATAATGGCGCCACAAACTGCATAACTTCCCCTGAAGATGTATGACGGGCAAAAACACACTCAATTTTATCTTCTTTAGTAGTTACATCAAATGCCTGCCAATTCAAATAAAGTTGAATACCCGGATATTTTCGGATATTTTTCATCCTTTTCTCATCATCCAACAATGATTCAGCAGAACCATTCGGATAATGTTTTGTATCAATCATGTTGATAATTCTAGCAAAATTGCCTTTTACTCCTAAAGTATGAACCCTGATTTCGGCACTTGCATTTCCTCCCAACACGGGTCTGTCGTGGATTAATGCAACCGTCAATCCTTTTTCAGCTGCAGCAATGGCAGCTGCACAACCTGCAGTTCCTCCTCCCACTACAACCAAATCAACCTGTTTTATATTAATTTCATCTGCATTTGTCATTTGTTGTTTTTGTCTCCAACTCCGAAGTTCTTCAAAATCATCGGGAGGAGTTGCCTTCTTTTTTGAAAAATAGATAGCATCACAACGACCTTCGAAACCTGTCAGGTCTTTCAGTTCAACTCTGGCTTGTTTATTCTTCAAATTAACAGTTCCGGCATATTGCCAGGACCAGCCCTGCACTGTGCCCAAATCTTCATTAAGTTCCACCTGATCAATCAAGAGACGAAATTTCCCCGGGGCTTCCCAGTCTCCCGGAGCCCAATTCATGGTTCTTACCCAAACATGATATTTTCCACTGGATGGGAATTCAATTACAGTTTTAGCATTTTCGACCTGTTTACCCATCCCATGAGCCAACAAATATGGCGAACCCATTTGAAAAGCAAACTGCTGATCTAAAACCCAACCACCTTTATGTTGAAAACTTTCAGCCTCAACAAGCACTGACGAAGCCGTAAGGTGTTGTACAACATGCTGCATGCAAATAATTATGGCGATAATGCTTATGAAACGATTCATAATGTTGTGTTTTTAACCGGATAATCCTGATTGACTTATTGACTTACCCTGACAGTAAAGGTTTGTGATTTCAACAGTCCCCCGGTAACTTTGAGTTCAATTTCACCCGGCTCTTCACCCGATTCAATGGTAGCCACTAATTTTCCATTGAAAGCTCTCATGTAGTTGGATGCAAACGAAGTATGATCAGTTGGGTCGCCATTGCAAAGCGCTATTAGTTTTCCGGGGCCTTTGACTTCTACAAACATTAAGTTCGCTGCTCTGGGGCACAAATTCCCATTTTCATCCAGCACTTCTATTGTTATGTAAGATAAATCCTTACCACCGGCTTTAATCGTTTCCCTATCAGCGGTTAGTTTAAATGTTTTAGGTTCACCGGCTGTTTTGATTACTTGCTGTGCAAGCGGATTGTTTGCTTCATTATAAGCTACCACTTTTATCTCTCCCGGTTGATAAATTACATTGTCCCACATCAAACGATAACGGGTATACTTATTGGACTTGTCTTTTTCTTTTACCCCCATACTTTTACCATTCACAAATAATTCTGCCTTAGGGTAATTGGTATAGCAATAAACCGGCACACTTTGTCCGACCCTTTCCGGCCAGTTCCAATGAGGCAACAAGTGCAACACAGGGGTACTACTCCACTTACTCTGGTACAGGTAAAAGCGATCTTTCTTCAAGCCGGCCAGATCCACAATCCCGAAATAAGAGCTTCGGGCCGGCGTACCTTCGTTGTAGGGAGTCGGTTCTCCGAGATAATCAAAACCTGTCCACACGAACTCACCCAACACAAATGCATTGTCATCCTGCATTTCAAATTCCGTATCAGGTGTAGAAGCCCAGCGAGGATATTCCATATCGTAACTCGACACATGATAATCCTGATACCAGGGACTTTTCACCTCCTTAACAGGGAATTTGTATTCACCCCTGGAACTTACCGTTGAAGCCGTTTCACTTCCATAAATGATATAATGTGGATTTTCATCCTTTTTGTTCTTGTAATCATAAGGTTTATAATTAAACCCTACCAGATCTACCACATCAGCCAAACCGTTCTTAATGGAGCTTGTATGGTTGTTAAAACCGGCAGTAACCGGACGGGTAGGATCCTCATCTCTGCATATTTCCGCCAGAAAACGGGCAATCTCTTTTCCTTCCTCACCCCTGTTTTGTTCCCGGATTTCATTTCCTATGCTCCACATAATTACAGAAGGATGATTGCGGTCGCGACGGATCATATTCCGCAAGTCCTTTTCAGCCCATTTTTCGAAATAGACATGATAACCATTTGCATTTTTCCCGTATTTCCATTCATCAAAAGCTTCCACCTGAACAAGCAGGCCCATGCTGTCGCATATCTGAAGCAATTCAGGTGACGGAGGGTTGTGAGAAGTCCGGATGGCATTCACACCCATTTCTTTCATCATTTCCATCTGCCGTTCAGTTGCCCTGAAGTTAACAGCAGCGCCAAGCGGTCCCAAATCATGGTGCATACAGACGCCCTGCAATTTAACCGGTTTTTCATTTAAAAAGAAGCCTTTGTCAGCGTCAAACCGGAGACTTCTGCAACCAAACCGGGTGATATACTGATCTTTCAATACATTGTCAACATAAACCTTAGTCACTGCCTTATATAGATGCGGAGATTCAATATCCCACAACAATGGATTGCTGATACGGAATTTTTGTTCGAAAAGCATCTTTTCCTGCATCGACTGTTTTGAGCTAACTACACCCACTTTTTTGCCTGATTGCTGATAGATTTCTGTTTCAAGTTTTACCTGAGCAGATTTACCCTCCATACCGGTCACTTCTGTTTTAATCAGCACATCTGCCCTTTTTGTATTCACCACAGGTGTTGTAATATAAGTTCCCCAATGAGCCACATGTGTCAACGGCACTTTCACTAACCTCACATTTCTGTAGATACCGGCACCGGCATACCAGCGGGATGATTCGGGCTTGTTTTCAAGGCGAACCGCCAACAGGTTATCTTCTCCAAACTTCAAAAATTCGGTCAGTTCAAATGAAAAAGAGGAATATCCATAAGGCCATTCACCCACGTATTTCCCATTCAGAAATATTTTTGAGAGACTCATGGCGCCGTCAAATTCAATAAAAATACGTTTTCCGGCATCGGCTTTAGAAACGGGTAATACCTTGCGATACCATCCCACGCCGAATATAGGCAAAGCGCCCGTTCTTCCGGTCCTCAAACGGGGAACCTGCTCTCCATCTTCCACTACCTGAACCAGCTGAGCATCCAGGTTCATATCAAAGTGACCTCTTACAGCCCAGTCGTGTGGCACATTAACGCTTTCCCAACCTGAATCGTTGTAATCCGTATTTTCTGCATTGGCGACATCTGAGTTATAAAACTTCCAGTTTGATTCGAGTAACATAAGCTCTCGCTCCTGACCATTCAGAGACACAAAACATAACAGAAAAAAACCAATGAAAAACTTTTTTAGCAGTCCCATTTCTTAAATTTTAAATTATTTTACCACATGAGTGAACATAAGAATGACATCCTGAAGTGAATTACATATACACTTTTATTCCAGCACGATATCCTTCACATTGGTTTTAAAGTATCCTTTCGTTATTTCGAGGAAACGTGATTCCATCTGTTTATATTTTTTTGCATGCTGTTTGGCTACATTGGTTTCCTGCCCCAAATCCGATTTGAGGTTAAACAGTCCACCTTCGGGCAAATTACCCAGCTCATTGCCGGTTTGATTTCTGACAGCTCCATTATAAGGAGGAATAAAAGCCCAGTCACCGGCACGGTATGCAAGTTTACTGTTTGCCTCTATTACAAGTTCTTCACGACCTTTTTTCGATTTGCCCATAAAGGCTTTCAAGGTATTCTGACTATCTAACTCAGCAGGCAGTTTTTTCTTAATTAATGTTGCCACCGACGCCATGATATCCAACTGACAAACCAGCGCATCAGAAACCGCGGGTTTGATTTCACCCTTCCAGTACACGAAAAATGGCACGCGTGTTCCGGCTTCGTATAAACTATACTTTCCGCCTCTTAATGGTCCGGCCGGCTTATGTTGACCAAGCAACTCAACCGCCTGATCTTTATATCCATCGTCCAACACCGGGCCATTATCACTGGAAAAAAACACCAGCGTATTCTCAAGTAAGCCTAATTTATCCAGGTGAGCCATGAGTTCACCCACGCTCCAATCAGCTTCGAGAATAGCATCCCCACGAGGCCCCATTCCACTGCTACCAACAAACCGGCTATGCGGCGCACGCGGCACATGCGGCTGATGTAAGCCAAAATACAGGAAGAATGGTTTGTCTTTATGATTCGTCATAAAATCTTTCGCGATACCTGTAAAATAGTCTGCCATATCTTCATCCACCCACATCGCGCTTTTTCCACCCTTTTGAAAACCAATACGGGGAATACCGTTGTGAATGGACTGATTGTGCCCGTGCGACCACTGCATCTTCAACATTTCAGGGTGGGTAAGCGCAGTTGGCTCGCCATCAAAGTTCTTTTTATAATTTACATGAAGCGGATCTGTCTTATCCAGTCCGATAACATTCCCATTTTCGACATATACAGTGGGCACCCGATCGTTTGTCGCAGCAATCAGGTTCGAGTAATCAAAGCCTATTTCTTTTGCTCCGGGTTTAACCGTTTTATTCCAATCGGCATTGCCATCGCCCATACCCAGGTGCCACTTCCCAATAGCTGCTGTGGCATAACCCGCTTCCTGCATCATTTTTGGCAGGGTATATTGATCTTCCTTTATAATCAGAGGAGCATTTCCGGGAAGAATCTTCGCTTTCTCATTTTTCCAGGGGTACATGCCGGTCATTAATCCATATCTGCTGGGGGTAGAAGTGGCTGATGTGGCATAGCCATTCGTAAAACGAACCCCTTCGTTGGCTAACCGGTCCAGGTTAGGGGTTTTTATGGTTGTTGCACCCTGTGCACTTACATCGCCATATCCAAGGTCATCGGCCAGAATAACTATAATATTAGGCTTTTGGGCCTCAGTGAATGAAAAGGAAACTAAAGACAATGCAGAAACCGGCAATAAAAATAGAGGTGTTTTCATCGTAGATGTTTGATAATAGTATTAATATCTATAAACAATCACAAATTTAGGGCTAATTAAAACAAGTTTAGGGTACAATTTATTCAAAAAAGAGGACAAATTATTCAACATGATAAAACAAAAATCAGAAATCAGCTATCACTGCTTATATAACCGAAGTATGGTCAGAGAATATGGATTAAATACTTCATCGTTCACAGTCTTTGTTACTCTGGTTGATTTATTTTTTATCACAACCGGAGATTGATCTGTCGGAGATGTTCCTGAAAAAACAATTTTCTCTTGTCGATACTTTTTTATATCCACACCCGGTAGATTTAAACGGATTGATTCCGGAAGATTATTTTTATTCAACACGAAAATAACCAATTCCTTTTTATCTTTACTGATACCGGCATAAGAACGTAAATACTTCGAATTACAATCAGTTTTGACCATTTGTGTTGGCAGGTATTGGTTGATTAGACCCACAATTTCTCCTGTAGGTGTATTTTTATTCTCCTTATTTGTCAACAGATTTTCCAAAGCGCTATCAACCTGTTCACCACCCCAGGGAGTATGTGTGCTCCAAAAGAATGAATACTTCACGTTAGGTAACAGCAACTGTTCCATGTTCATTTCAAACCAGTAAAGTGCTTTATAGAGGTCATTCACCCTTCCTTCCGGCCATTTCCCTCCGGTTGCACCTGTTTCTGTAATCATCAGGGGGATACTTTTATATTCAGGTTTTTCAAGGAGTAACTGCTGCATTCTACGGATATTTCTCAGCTCAATTGCAGTCAATTCCTTCCATCCATCATAACCGGTTTCGGCAAATTCCTGATTAAAGGCATACTGATGTGCCGAAACAAAGCCGACCAATTCAGGATATTTCTCCAATATCCGGCGATTCCAGGCAACATTACCCAATACCCCGGTACCAATTTGAATAGTAGGGTCAACAGATTTCATCGCGGCAGCCATCCTACTGTAGATTTCATCATATTCATCCAGGGTAATTTCTTTGGTATGTTCCACCTCATTACCAAGCTGCCAGTATTTCACCTGATAATTACGGGTAACGTTTGCATACTTCACCCATGCAGCAGCTGATTCAATCAGGTATTCCAATGATGGTCCTCCCTGATATTTATAAGAAAGGACATTGACAACCACGAGCGGTTCTGCTCCTGTTTTTTTGCAAAGTGCTATATATTCATCAAAGTCCATGGCATGCTTAAATGTGCCATCCGGGTTTACCGCCCACTCCCATTTTCCGGGGGTTTGTGTATGTGTAGCAACGCGGTGTGATAAACCATTAACCGCGTTTTCATAAGGAGGTGTTGTCCACAGGTAATTATCGGCAAGATGTCCATAAGGAAAACGTAACGCGCCGACTCCCAATTCTTCAATTGCACGTTGCATGGAGCGTGGTCTTGGTCTGTATTTATCCGAGTCGAGTAACCAGGATAAATTGGCACCCGAGGCTCCTTTAACATTCACTTTTTGTACCGCATCAAAATCAATATTAATCGTAGGATTCCCGGCGTACCCTTGTGTATGAACAATCATCAATATTTGCAAAACGACTAAAACAAGATTCGTTTTTTTCATGCTTTTTAGTTTTATTTAGACGGAAGAACGGACAACTGAACTGTTTTTGTTTCTAATCCCGGCGAATTCAGTTTAACTGTTACTGTTCCTGATTCGGCTGTAGCCTGCAACATCAACAAACACTTTCCCCTGAAAGCTTTTTTCTGATTGACTTTATAAGGCGTTAATTCGATGGGGTCACCATTATCCATGGCCAGTATGGTAGCCGGACCAGACACTTCAACCTCGACAAGATTTGAAGCCAATGGGCAAAAATAACCATTCTTATCCACCACATCAATCTCGAGATGTATAACATCTTTCTCATTGGCCCGGATAATTTTCTTATCCGCTTTCACATCAAAACCGGCGGCATCACCCGCACTGTGATATGCTTTTGAGGCAACTTCTTTTCCGTTTTTATACGCTTTGACTGATATTTCACCTTGCTGATAAGGTACCAACCAGACCAATTGTTCCCCGACATAATCCTTTTTACCTAAGGATACCCCGTCCAGGAACAATTCGGCAGCATCGCAGTTGGTATAAACCACGACCGGTATTTCAACGCCCTCCTTACCCGGATGAGTCCAGTGAGGCAACAGGTGTACCATGGGCTTATCAGACCATAAACTCTGATAAAGGTAATAATGATCTTTGGGAAAACCACAGATATCAATAATACCGAAGTTTCCGCAACGTTGTGGCCATTCCGCTTCACCCAGATAGTCAAAGCTTCCCCAGCGGTACTCTCCCATCAGAAACGGGAATGACGTAGTTCGCTGCCAGGAGTGACGGGCACTGATGCGTACAGAGGCATTGTCATAAGATGACTGGTAATATTTATTTTCAATTTCTTCCGGGAATACTTCCTCTTCCGTTAAATCAGGAATTTCAAACACACGATCTTTGAATTTATCCCAGGGAATAATATTCTTCAACTCCCAGGGAGCGGGAAAATCCCTGCGACGCCAGGTTGTTTTAGTCCGGTATACACCGCGGGTTTGATAGGTATGCGGCACCTCTGTACCTATTGCCGGACGATTGAGGTTCTTTGACTGAAACATTTCAAACTCTCCGACTTCTTCTCCGTTTCCATTAAATCCTACAATATCGATATACTGAAAATTTTTATCATAATCAACTGTCATACCCCGCGTTGGATCAGTACCACCTTGTGTTACCGGGCGGGTAGGATCTAATTGATGTATTGCATCTACCAGCATTTTCTGTGTTTTCGGAGTTGCTTTACGCACCTCGTTTCCAATGCTCCAAATAATTACCGAAGGATGATTTCTATCCCGTTTGATAAAATCCGTCAGGTCGCGTTGCCACCATTCTTCAAAGAAATTGCCGTAATCATGTTCTGCTTTTTCAACTTCCCATCCATCAAAAGCTTCATTCATTACCATGATGCCCAAGGTATCGCACATGGCATAGAAAGTTGGCGAATAGGGATTATGCGCGGTACGAATGGAGTTCAAACCCATGTCCTTCAGCAACTTTAATCTTCTGTACAATACGTCGTCGGGAATAGCTGCACCTACGGCTCCTGCAGTATGGTGATCGCAAACTCCTTTAATCTTCATGGAGACATCATTCAATTTAAACCCTTCTGTTGCGGAGAAACTCAACTTTCTGATTCCCACCAGTTGCTCCGTCTGATCTAAGATTTTACCTTTTACAGATAAAGATGTCCTGAGTGTATACACATAAGGATTGTCGGGCGACCATAACCGGGGATTTTTCACATCTACTGATAAAGCCAGCTGTTGTTTCCCTTTTGATTTCACGGAAGTTACTTTCTCATCGCAGCTTACCACTTTTCCTGATTTATCAATCAGTTCTGTTTTCACAGTCAGCGCTTTTCCTGTGGAATTAACAAATTCGACATCAACCTTACAGGCAGCCTTTTCTTTACTTACCTCAGGCGTTTGAAAAAACACGCCCCATGGATCTATGTATGTTTGGTTATGCACCAATAAATAAACAGAGCGGTAAATCCCGGAACCCGTGTACCAGCGACCGGTAAGGGGTTTACTATGATCAACTTTAACAGCAATAACATTTCCTTTCTTTTTCAGATGCGGCGTTATATCATAATAGAAGCTGACATAACCATTCGGGCGATGTCCCAAATGATGACCGTTAATCCATACATCGCTGTTCAGATATACGCCATCGAACATCAGTTGAACCATTTTGTTTGCCCACTTCTTATCCATGTCGAATGTCTTCCGGTACCATCCCACTCCAACAGGCAGATAACCCGACTGCCAATCGGTTCCATTTTCTGTTTCTTTATACTCGCCTTCAATGCTCCAGTCGTGCGGCACATTTAATGACCTCCATTTTTGATCATTATAACCAGCTTGTTCTGCACCTTTTACATCTTCCTGTATAAACTTCCAGTGCAAATCAAAATTGATTTTTTCTGTTGCCTGTAAATCGGCAAATAGCATAACACAAGCTATTTTTGCGGCAATCAATAATCTCACTTTCATTATTAAATTATATTCTTGGGGTTATCATATTTTTATTTCTGCTACAAAATTGTAAGAATACAAGCAATAATATTGGCATTTTTTCAACAATTTGTAACACATTTCCGGTATATATCCAAATATCATGGAATATTATTCACCAACACTTTACCAGCATATACTTTATTGCCTGAAACAATCCTAAGTAAATAAACTCCTCCTTTGTCCATTTCGATTTCAAGTTTTTTATCCCCGGATTTTTCAATCATAAGAATTCCCTGCAAATTATATATTGCTACCTTTATCTTTTCTGCTGATTCTACCACAATTTTATTCCTCTCTGCATAGTACTGAATTCCCTCATTACCGGTAAGCGGTCTGACTGTTGTATAATCATCATTCTTAAACCTTAGCAGAACAGTCTGATAAGGCAAAACCTTGAATGTACACCCTGTCTCTGAGACTGTTACATCAACATCATTCTCCACTAACCGAATGGGAATATTGCTTGTAGCGGGCGCGTCAAATGACTTGGCATCCAGCAACGTAAATTGCTCCATTTCGGGTAACGACATGGTTGCAATGACGGGTTGTGATGTAATTGCACGACCACTTACAACAACTGTCAGTTGTTTTTGATCATAAGTCACAAAAGGAAAAATTTGATTGTCAGATGTAACTTGAAGAATATCACCTTTCAGGTTTTGAGCATACATCTGTAGTATCTGATATGTATATTGTTCTTGTTTAGTAGATGGATACATCAAAGAGGTCCGTCCTCCGTTTGAACCGTTACGCAAGGGCCATTGGGTTGCAATTTCGACACCGGCCATTAAAAATCGCGCCACTCCATCGAAAAAACCTGAAATGGCCAGTTTATGATCATCATTGTTACAATTGTACTCAGTCATACACATCGTATACTCACGATTCGGGTATTTGGATTTAAAAAGTTCACGTACCTGATTCAGATTGGTTGTCATGC
The DNA here is from genome assembly GCA_022708505.1 of Bacteroidota bacterium. Lineage (GTDB taxonomy): Bacteria > Bacteroidota > Bacteroidia > Bacteroidales > Paludibacteraceae > Paludibacter. The sequence continues at coordinate 29,875 of JAKIYP010000004.1, read as the reverse complement.
TACCCATACTGGTATTACCTCCATAATACCAGTGAATACTGATCATGTCAATATACTCCCCACATTCATCGGCTACGTTGTTCCACCATTTTTCCGAACCATTTCTGATATCCTGATCTTTAAAAGAATCGGCATAGGCATCAGCAGCCTCTGTATCCTGACGTGAGCTGATGTTCGCATACATCTGACGAATGGTTTCCCATTGCGCGGGATTGGTACGTTCTTTTGTACCCACCATCTGCACATCCCAATGTCCGTTTGCCGAGATTTTAATGGTTGGGTCTACAGCTTTCATCGCCTGAGCATATTTTTTTACTGCCTGACCGTATTCCCTTGCTGTAAAAAACGGATGCCAGTAAGTCTCGTTTCCGATTTCCCAATATTTCACTTTATATCCCTTGTCTTTGCAGTATTGAACCCAATCGGCAGCTTCCTGCGCTCCTCCGTCCAAATCCTGCGCTATTTGCCAGGATTCTGTATTTACAACCAGTATTGGTTCGGCATTCACACGTTGACAAAATGCCATAAATTCATCAAAATCACTTTCAGCATCTCCTTCTTCATAAGGAAAACGGTTGTTGTTGGATAAAAGATTTGTTTTCCAGTGAAAGTTATCGGCAACAGTACCTCCCGGATAGCGTAAAACAGATACAGGCAAATTTTTAAGACTCTGCTCGATAGTTCCATCCTGTAAGGCCTGATCATCTTCGAGCCAAAAAAGAAAATTTGTTCCCCAAAATAACGGGTTCACTTTCCCCGTGCTTTCCTGCAGATTAACAGAGAAATTCTTTTCAACACCATCTGCCGGAGGCGGATCTGATTCCCGGTACACATACCCGTACACGGTGATATAATCAACAGACAAAGCACCTCCGTTACTTCCCGACGACAATATAAAATTAGTCGGCTTTGTAGGGTCCGTAATTTTTATCGGGCTTGTAAAGTTAGCAGGGTATGTCACATTGATGATAGAAAAAACAGTATCTGTGTTCGAATTACCCGCATTATATATAGATGTACTATTACTGTTAGTAAAAGGCTGCCCGTCTGAATTATAATACAGGATGACGTTCCCTGATTTAGTACCCTTCTTAATTCGCATCGTAATCTTTCTAATCTCAGCGATATATCCTTCTTTTGGAGAAATTGAAAAATACAGAGAATTGGCTGGACCAACCAAACCTGAATTATTGAAACTCAAATATGTTTCCGAAAAATCTAACGTTATTTTACTTCCAACAGACTGCAAATTAGATAAGTTGATTTGCGAGTCAAGGTAATTGTTACCATATAAACTACCATTCTGATCGGCATTACAATCAAACTTTCCCAATAACATCTGCGCATGACTCATCGGTGGCAACAACATCAACACCAGAAATATCAGATACTTGAAATACCTCATGACTAAATTTATTTTTATAAGATTATTTTAATTGACTCATTCCATTCTTTTGACGAAACTTTGATTACATATACACCCGATTTAAGATGTGACAGATTTATTTTCTTTTCACCTCCGACTGTTAACATCCGGTCTAACACCAATTTACCATCAGCACTATAGCAATTCACATGCACATCACTGATAAATGGCACTAAAAATCTTAACGATTCCCTGTCGTATCGATATTCAAAATTTGTTTTCTTGTTTGAAGATATCAATGTATGGTTATCCTGCGACAGGTTAATTATGGTTAGTGAATAAGGAGGTAGCTGAAGTTGTGACGGGACAGAAGTCAGATTTTCCTTCAAGCTCACCGGTTCTGTGTCGTTGTAATGAATTCCACTGAAGGTTTCTTTTTCAACTACCTGCACAGAAGCAGTGTTATAATTTGTCAGATTCAGATTTACTGTTTCCTGATACAGGTTTTTATTTAAGATGAAAAGAGACAAGCTTTTACCATCATTGCTTATAGAAGCATAAAACCGGATGTTACCATTAACCCTTGCTGTATTAATCCATTGATTTTTCAGGTATGTATTGATAAGTTGAATCACTCTTCCGGCGGGTCGTATGGTATTGGCTGCTGAATTTTCAAGTAAACAACTGATATCCCCCGGGTTAGTCTCACCGCCCCAGGGACTATGTGTTCCCCAAAAGTAAGTATATTTAATATTTTTCAAAGCAAGATGATTCATATTCATTTCGAACCAGTACAACGCTTTATAAATATCTATACTCGACATATCGGGAAAATCACCTCCGGTCACGTTCGTTTCGGTAACATGCACTTCTATCTCCGGACGATCGGGGAAACTATTGTTTAACATGTTTTGCGTTGAAGTTGTATTGGTAATCAACACGCTATTTGTTTTATACCACGAACGATAACCTCCCGGAGGAATCGGACTGCTAAATTGATAATTATGGGTAGAAATAAAATCACATAAATTTCCGGCTTTTGTTAACACATCCTTATTCCAGTTTGTACTGCTCAACACACCGGTACCGACATGTATAGTAGGATCCACCGCTTTCATGGCTGTTGCAAAGTCGATAAACAAATTTGTATATGCTGCCATAGTCAGAGCCGATTGATGTTCAACTTCATTCCCAATCTGCCAGTTTTTCACGCCATAGCCTTTGGTGATGTTGGCATATCTGACCCATTCGACTGCAGATTGTTTCAACACTTCATAAGTCGGACCTCCTGTATAGGTATGCGATTGTGCATTCACCACAATCAAGGGTTCAATATTCTGACGTTTGCAGATGGCAATAAACTCATCAAAGCTCATATCCTTCAGGAAGGTTCCGTCTGTTTGATTAACTGCCCATCCCCACTTTGCAGGAATATCTGGCGAGGCTACTTTCGGGGTAGGTCCGTTTACAGCCAGGTTGCTGTAATCGCCGGGAGTATGCCACAAATAATTATCGGCCAGATGTCCGTAAGGAAAGCGCAATGCCCCCAGTTTCATTTCAGCAAAACGTTCCTCATTACTCGTATCACGGGGCCACTTCAAGTCCGAATCCATCAACCAACAGCTGTTTGCTCCGGATGGACGGTCGGCCAGTACCTTGGTAACATTAGCAGCATCGATACTTAAATTAATAACTGCATTCGATTCGTCATTCACAACTCCATACACTTCAAAGTTATCAAGGTACATACCGAGGGTGTTTGTACCCTGAGCAAATACAAAACGAATCGAATCTGTTTCGGATGCTGAATAATTCAATTCAGAATCCGGTATTGGAACAACAAAATCTTTGTAAGTATTGAATGTTTTATTATTTCCACAAGTCCAGATTTGTGTGTTTTGTACCGTTTGGGGATCTTTTGAAATGAAAATGCCGGCATTACCTTTATTAGTAGAACCGAAGCGCACACGAAACTCAATGTGTGTAATTCTGACCTTGTTTCCGGCTTTCGGGGCAAGGGCTATATTGATATTGTTATTTGCCACGCTATATCCGGCCGTAAACTGAAATAACATGGATTTGGTCACCTCATCACTTTCAGTAATAATCTGAGGAGCCTGTGTCAGCACATCAGGGGAGCTTATTTTCACCTGAAATACACCAACACCGATAGCGGTATTGACATTCATTGCCCTTGTATGCAAATCAAACGGGAACTCTGCTAAGCGCTTTTGCCCTTCAACAGCCATCACTAAACCAAATGACAAAACAATTAAAACTAAAAAACTTCTTGTTCTCATTATATTATTTATAATATTATTTTTTTTACGTATCGCTTATGCAATCCATTTGCTATCAGCACATACACTCCTTTATTTAAATCATCAACAGATACACCTGAATTTATTTCATTTGCATGAACCGTTCGTATTAACTCTCCCCGGGCGTTATACAAAGTTAGCTTATTAAACCGCTCATCATCATGAATTTGTATAAATATCTTTTTATCCTTCGTGTATACACTGAACTGATCATCTGTCTGGTTTAGCGTTCTTGTTGCCGTGGTTTTACTAATCAGCTGGAGGCCGGTGAACGAATACGCAGGCAGCAGAAAAGTCAGACTATCCGACACATGCTCAGTATTAACATATTTACCCAACTGATCAAAGGAGTCTATCCAAACCTGTTCCGATGCGCTAAAACCATTAACAGTCAGCCTTAGATTACTTTTTTGAGCAGATTTATTGAGTAATAATAACTGCAGGGTATCCTGAGCAGGACTAATGGACGCGATACCATAAACCTGCTGATCACTGCTAACGACCTCGAGATAATGATTACCCAGTACCGGTGCATATTGTTTAAAAACATGCGCAACCGGGTTAAATGCGGAAAACTGTTGGTTGTTTGTTGTAAATATTCGAGATTTTCCGCCATCACCTGAACTGATATTCAGATTCCAGTAACAGGCAGAATATACATCATTCTTAAACATCTGTGTCATCAAGTCGGCAGCCAGCAAAGCATAATGATATTCATTTCCATTGACCATACCACCTATTCCCCACTCGTTGAACCCAAGTTTGGTGCTTTTCCCCATTGCAGCGACATCTTCGTGAAACTTTTTGCTGTAATAATCCATTTTCCCATTGTAAATCGGGAATTCATTTTTCCAATCCTCCAGTGTGGTACCGGAAACAATACCCCAATCATTGCCCCATTTTTCATGAATTTCCATCACATCCAGGTGAACAGAATTTTGGACAACACTCAACATCGCCTGATAACGGTTCTTATCTTCCGGGCCAAATTTCCAGTCACCAATGATGATAATATCAGGATCCACTTTTTTTAGTTCCGCAGCATACATATCGATATAATTTGCATATACCTGCGGAGCGAAACCCTTGGCGTAGCCTTCATTGCCAATATACCAATGTTTTACGTTGTAATTATTGTCAACACAATACTGAATCAACCGCTTAGCTTCGGCCAGGCCATCTGCATCCGTTCGGAATAATCTTCCTGAAAGAATATTGACTCCTATCATGGGTAATGCATTCACCTTCCGGCACCAGGCAATATATTCATCTAAATCCATATAATTACTTGCCGGGATATTCTTCTCAACATAGTTTTCTGTGTCCCAGCGATCCGGTCCGAAATTATCACCTGTGAGATTATCCCAGTGATACGACATCACAGCAGTACCGCCCGGCCAACGGATAATACCGGTTTTAACCTCACGCATCCATTCAGCAATCCGCTCATCTTTATAAATATTGTCAGCCTCATTGCCATATACAAAGTGAGAGCCATTCATGAGCGGTGAAATCACATGACCGGGTTTTGAAACATCAACTGTGACATCCACATCATTCGGAACATCATCCGGACCACCTGTTATGTTGCCATAGAAAACCAGCTCATCAACCTGCCAATCGGAAGAGATTGATGAGTTCTCAACCTGCGTGGAAGTAAATGAGAAATATACGGTATCCGCAAGCACCTGTATGCCGGCAGATGGTTGAAAACTCTTTCGTTCCCAGTTCTCCGGTATCGTATATCCGGCATTACTTCCGGAATATATCATATTTGTGAGTATAGGCAAATTGCTCAATGCACCATACAAATAACTCCGGGCATTTTGTGTGTTGCTGTTTCCTTTTTTGCTGACAACTTCCACCCGTGTTATACTTACTTCATAGCCCTGCTCAGGTGCCAAAGAAATATATCCGTAACGTTTTGCATCTACAGCCGTGGCGTTGTTTCTGACTGACAAATAATCTTTACCTGCTTCCAACAACATTTCAAGCGATACGGCAGTTGTATTATACACACCGAATTCGTTGCCGGCATATAATCCGGCATGTTTGAAGGATGGTTGTTTTGAGCCGTTCGTAAATTCGTATTTCACGAGCAACTCTTCTGCATAGATTGTTGACAGAAATCCAGACAAGATAATGATGATGATAATGAAAAAATGTTTTTTATGCATTATAGATGCTTTTTCGATATAATTGATATAACTTGTTTTAATCTTGGCGAATTTAACAATAAATAGTATGCTTATCAGGTATTTGTCAAATTACATTCACTAAAACTCATAAGTAAAAAACACAATAAATTAGGCATCAATCACTTTATTAATTTGTTTAGAAGTATTCTGACATGCATCATAGAATATCCCCACATCCACTTTATAAGATAAATATAAAACACCCAATTCAGCCCACACTCTGACATCCTCAGGAGATTCAACAAAAGTGCCCACGATTTTATTTTTCAATTTGGACTTCTCCACCATATCCTTCATAGCCGAAATAACGATAGGATGAGTGACTTCACCCGGGACACCTAAAGATTGAGATAAATCATATGGACCTAAGAAAATAACATCTATTCCTTCAACATCTAAAATTTCGTCTATATGCCGCATCCCTTCTTTACCTTCTATATGTACAATGACCAACGTATTTCGATTTGACTCCTGGAAATACCGGTTTTTTTCTTTTGATGAATAACCTGCTGCACGCACATACCTGCATACTCCCCGAGAACCAACAGGGGCAAACTTAGCTGCCTGAACAGCTTTTTCAGCTTGAATCTTACTGTTTATTTGCGGAATCTGAACTCCCAGTGCACCTATATCCAATGCCTTAGAGATTTGGGTTTCATTGTTTTCACTCACCCTGATTATGGGTGTTAAATCATGTAACATGGCTGCCCTGACTAAATGCTGAGCATGCTCTATGGTGCCTGGACCGTGTTCTAAATCAATGATTGCAAAATCGAATCCTGCAAGTCCTATACATTCTATAATTGCCGGATCTGAGCTTTTACAAAAAGGGCCAACAGCTACTTTATTTTGTCTTAATTTTGAAATGAGCTTCATATTATATTAAAAATATCTTTTATCAATTATTAAAGTAGTTCAATTAATGCCTGAACCCCATTAAAGGCTATAAAACATGAAAAAATGAACGCGGCAAACATGCCAGTATTTAGTAATAATCCCGCTTTGTGTTCACCCATGTCTTTCTTATTGTTTGTTAAATAAATGATTCCGGCTATAACCAATGGAAGCACAAACACATTGGCCACTTGTGTTGCTATTTGAGCTGCAATAGGATTAGCTCCAATAGCTGGCACCAACAAACCAAAAACAGCTGCTATGCCAGTAATAATCTTAAACATCTTGCTGTTAGTATCCAATTCCCCATTTCGATAATCTGATATTAATAGTGGAGCCACCATCAGAATAGGGAACACAGAAGATAAACCGGCACTCAGTATTCCTAATACAAATACCGCCACGGCAAATTTGCCAGCTATCGGTTCCAGTGTATAAACCATATCAAGCACCTTCTCAATTGCTTTTCCTTCATAAAACAATGCGCCTGTTGCTGTCATCATAACCGAAGCACTGATTACAAACATCAAAATCGCTGATATTAATGCATCTTTTGATTGCTCTTTTGTGTTAGCTTTTCCCCATCCTTTTCCTTTCATTAACAATGGACGAACTACAAATGTAGGTGCTGCCATCGTTGTTCCTACAAATGCTGCAACCATTAGTTTCCCCCCCTGCACTTGTGGTATGGAGGGTTTTAGTCCAACTATTATGTCCGAGGGAGCAGGAAACACCATAAACATGGATATTAAAAAAGAAATTCCCATAAAGCTTACAAATACAATGAGTATCTTTTCGAAAAATGAATACTTCCCAACTAATAGCAGCCCGTACAATGCAACTATTAAAAAAACGGCGATACCTAATATCATCCAATAACTATCGGAAGAAGCAGATGGAAAAAACAACTGAAACAATTCATACACAGCGCTGGCAGAAAGTCCTAATATCCCTGTAAGTGAATTCCATTGACCCACTACAATACCCACAACAATTATAATGGCCAGATATTTCCCGTGTTTTACTTTATTTCTGAAACTGTGTATTGCAGTATCACCGGTTACCACCGCGTAACGCCCATAAGCTTCCATCAATACCCACGCAAACAACACGCTCAACACCAACACCCACAACAATTGCATCCCAAATTCGCTACCTGCCTTAGCCATTGATGTCACACTGCCTGTGCCAATGGTATATCCAATACAGAAAATACCAGGACCTATGGAAAGCAACATAAGCCAAAGACGTTTTATTATCGAGAATGATTTTGTATTAGATGTATTCATTATTTATTTGATCTTGTAGTTCCAGACAAAGCCTTTTTTCCAACTGTGTCAATAATATCCGGATAGCCAATTCCTCCGCCAGCCAGATAACCATCGCTTCTACCTGTCTCATCTTTGCTTACCCAAAAAGCATAAAGAGAACCGTTGGTCATTTCAAAGTGAAATCGAACCGGTTTGCCAGCAAATATGGACAAATCGGAAGTATTTTTCCAATTTAAAGCGGTTATTGTTTCATCCCCTGAAAATGGGATGCTATTCTCAAGTGTAAAGGGAGCAATTGGGTTTCCCTCTACATCACGTATCTCAACCCGAAGTTTTCCTTCAGGAATGGCTGCATTGACAAAAAGACATTTACCGCTAAACACAACAGGACGAGTTGTCAATGTTCCGGATTGGGTAGATGCATCCATGGAAGCAAATCCATCTCGTCGTAACATGGCAACACCCGTAGCACCCCTGTCATACATGCCATTCGCAAACCAATGGCGTTTCTCATCCTGATTTGTTTTTTCTTTATTCCCTTGAAACGCAGAATAATAAATGTAAAGCTGATCACCGACAACTGTACATACATTCCCGATTGACTGCACATAACCTCTATCCCAGACATCCTTACGTTCAGCAGGAATATGTGCCCGTCTATCCGGACGGTCAAAATGGAATCCATCTCTGCTATATGCAAATTGTAATTCTGTTATTTTGGGCAATCCTTCTTTTTCGCAAATCTTGTTGTGGGGACCAAGATGTAATTGAAACATTCCCAACATAATACTTTCATAGGCAACTGCATCAAAATTATAGAGCTGTGGTTCATCCCCTATATCAGGATCAGCAAAGTCGTTTTCATCCGTGCGCAACCATGGAATGACCTCATTTTCTTTCCACAATGCATCAGCCATAAAATCATTACACTCATAATAATTACGAGCCCTTCCTTTGTTAAAACCACGCAGGCTATATACCCATTTATTTCGGAATGGATTAAAAAAATGCGTACTGCGATCTCCTGTTTTACCTGTTATAGTACGTTTCTTCCAATGAATCCCATCGGGAGAGGTTAAACTTAAACCAGACTGTTTAGGCCCGGGTGGCTGTACATATAATGTCCACTTTTCCTCCGGATTATCTGAACTGAAATTGGGAACTACCGTCCAGGAATCCGGTGTAATATCCTTCGGCAGAACTTGATTGGTTCCCGGACACACATCAAATTCAGGACGTTCCCAATGAATTCCATCTTTACTAATTGCCATACAAATTGTATTTAAAAAGCCGGCTTCATACCACATCTTGTACACTTCATCATCGGGATCCCACCAAACACCTCCACTTTTGGGAACTGCGGCGGAAGCACCGGGCAGTCCAAATCTGTTCGGAGCAATACGCAACCTATTAATCTCGATTTCAGTTTCAGGTTTTAAAATCGGATTCCCTTGGTATTTCTCAGGAGCATGAAACGTACGTTTCATGTTCGTCCTTTCAACTAAAAAATCATCCACAAACAACTGCCGACCAATATCAATTGGAATAAATTCAGGAGATTCATTCAAATATGGCACTTCAATTGGCAATCTGTTTTCCTTTATGTGTTCATTTGCCGGTGGCCATTGCAAAGGAAGTTCAATGCCATTGTATAATATTTCTCCTCTTACCATATTACTTTCTGTTGTTTTTTCTTGAGCAACAACATGATTAGTAAATACAATAACCAATAAGTAAGATATTATGAATATTAATAATGTTAATCTCATAATCATTTTGTTCTATTTTAATTCGAATTTAATGGATTAATCCTGGTTTTGAATACTTTAGAGACATCACCACTCATCACATCTTCTTCCCTGAAACTGCAATAATTAATTTCCTGTGCTCCTGAACGATCACGGTCGTAGGTCACATGAATTACTCCATCTGAGCTTTGATCTAAATCAGGGTAAGATACTGATACACGTTCATCCAGCAACAACTGATGCGGCCAGGTATGTCCACCATCTTCTGATATAAAGGCCGTCATATTATTACGTGTTGTGTTGGCATTCATAACAAGTATTAAATTCCCTGATTTTAACCTGCCCAGATAACAGCGACTGGATGTTGTAGGACCGGCTGCCGTAAATGGCTCCAATGAAAGCCATGTTTTGCCGTAATCATTACTTCGACTGAAATACATGCCACCTCTATATCGGATTAAAGCCATAAAATGACGACTCCCTTCTGCAATTTGTACAATGTTATGTTCGTCAAAAATCCTTTTTTCATCTGGCAAAACAGGAATGTAACTATAAGGTTCCAGCGCTTTCTTGAAGATCTTACCTTTTTTCTTGTGATCATGTGCGTAAATAAATGTTCCGTCCTGCACATAATCATCTATCTCAAATCGATTTTGACCTGCTCTGTTTAATATTTTCACATACGAAGGAAACAGCGTGATGTGCTTCTCAGGAATATAGATTGGATTATTCATCATCACACCGTAGGACAATAAACTTGGTTTCTTATGGCGAACTTTTGTGCCATCCCAGCTAACAGGAATAGCATTTACACCCGTCTTAGGGTCAAAATATTGTTTATTCATCGACACGGCATAAAACCACCATACCTGACCCTGGTGATCACGCCACAACACCGGATCAAAAAAACGTGTATTGGGATCTTTTGGATATACAACCAACTCATCATGTTTCCAGGATTTTCCGCTATCAGCACTTACAGAAAGGGTCACATAATTACCTGCCTGTTCACCTTTCCCTCCTGTGTACCAGGTTATATAAATCACACTGCCATCTTCTGAACAGGCAATTGACGATACACGTTGGTGTTCGCGATTCATAATCCGACTGTCATTTTTTGGCTGTACTAATACCACACCGGCATTAGCTCGTTCTTTCTCATTTTGCATGCGAGGTTGAGAGAAAGTTAATTTTGAAACAACCACAAAGAATAAGATAAAAATCAATTGTTTTTTCATGAGATTCGTTTTTCTATTTATTTTCTATTTAATTATCTTAATTGTTTCCTTTTTGTTTCCAGATTGAACAGAAAGTATATAAATGCCGGATTCAATATTTGAGAAACTGATAATCTTCTCACCTGTTGCAGGAAAATCTTTAGCCATCATCACACTTCCATCAATGCGATGACATTTAATATGAACATCATGCACAAACGCAGTCTGAATAGTCAAATTCTCTCCATCAAATCTATAAGCAAGTGTTTCAGCCTGATTAATAACTATATTTGTGTTATTATCATGTCTTATATTGAATATCGTCAATGAATAAGGAAGCAATTCAATTTCATCAGAAACCGAAACAAGTGACTCCGTTGAAATTACAGGTTCAGTATCATTGAAATGATTCCCTGAAAAACGAATCTTCTCAATTGTGGATGCCGCATTCATATTAAAGTTTGCCACATTCAAATTAACTTTCTCGGGATATAAATTTTTATTTAATAAAAAAACAGACATTTCTTTACCATCATCTGTGACAGACGCATAAAATCGGATATTCCCATTTACCCTTGCCGTGTTAACCCATTTACTTTTCAGATAGGTATTAATTAACTGAATAACCCTACCGGCAGGACGAATCGTATTGGCATTTGAGTTTTCAAGCAGGCAATTATAACCTCCAGGATCATTTTCTCCACTCCAGGGACTATGTGTTCCCCAAAAATAGGTGTATTTTATATTTTTTAATGCCAGATGATTCATATTCATCTCAAACCAATACAAAGCCTTGTATAAATCAATATTATGCTCATCAGGGAAAGGTTCGCTCCCTCCTATGCCGGTTTCTGTTACGTGCACTTCAACTTTTGGACGGTCAGAAAAATGCGAATCAAGCATGCTCTGTGTAGCTACTGTATTCGTTACAAACACACTGTTGGTTTTATACCAGGATCGAAACCCTCCGGAGGGTACTGAACTAGCATGCTGATAATTATGTGTAGCTATGAAATCACACAAATCACCTGCCTTATTCAATACATCTCTGTTCCAATTTGTATTTTTCAACACACCGGTACCCACCTGTATAGTAGGATCTACGGCTTTCATGGCTGAAGCAAAATCGATAAACAAATCAGTATATTCATCCATGTTGAAAACTCCTTTGTGTTCAACTTCATTTCCAAGTTGCCAGTATTTTACGCCATATTTTTTGGTAATATTCGCATAGCGAACCCATTCAGCAGCGGAAGTTTTTAAAACCTCATATGTTGGTCCTTCTTTATACGAAAATGAGGCTACATTCACTACAATGAGCGGCTCAATATTTTGACGTTTGCAAATGGCAATAAACTCATCAAAACTCATGGCTTTTAAAAATGTCCCTCCTGCTGGCTCCACTGCCCACTCCCATTTGGCCGGTGACTGGTGAAGTGATCCTACCCGTGGGGTTGGTTCTGTTACATCCAAATTACTATAATCCCCCGGGGTATGCCACAAATAATTGTCGGCCAGGTGACCGTATGGAAAACGCAAGGCACCCAGTTTCATCGTTGCAAAACGTTCTTCGTTACTCGTATCACGAGGCCATTTATGGTCTGAATCCATTAACCAACAGGCATTGGCTCCTGAAGGGCGATCAGCCAGTTCTTTTGTGATATCTGAAACATCGATTGATAAATTAACCGTTGCGTTCGACTCATCATTTACAATTCCGAACAACTCGAAGTTATCGAGGTACATGCCATCTGTATTGGTGCCCTGAGCGAAGACAAAACGAATAGAATCCATTACTGATTCTGAATAATTCAATTCAGAATCAGGAATGGGGACTACAAAATCTTTATATGTACGAAACGTGTTATTATTACCACATGTCCACAACAAAGTGTTTTCAATTGTTTCGGGATCTTTCGAGATAAAAATCCCGGCATTCCCCCTGTTATTAGACCCAAAACGAATCCGAAACTCAATGTGTGTGACCTTTATCTTGTTACCTGCTTTAGGTGCCAATGCTATGCTGATATTGTTAACAGATGAACTATAATTTGCCGAAAAACGAAAAAACATAGACCTAGTTACTTCATCATCCTCCAAGTATATAACCGGTGCTTGTGTTAACACATCAGAAGAAGCGACCTTTACTTGGAATTGACCAAACCCAATGGCTGTATTTACATTAATTGCCCTGGTATGCGCATTAAAAGGGAATTCAGCCAACCGTTTTTGTCCTATAATGGACATATTTAAAAACAAAAACAACACAACAGCAATTATAAATTTAGTTCTCTCACGCATTATATCATTTAGTTTTAATTTATTTTTTTACTCTATTTAGAAAATTCAATATTTATTTTTTTTGATAATAATCACGCATCACATACCATGCTTTTTTATACATTCCTTTGTCAGAAATTAAACCTTTTCTGTTCCATTCGTTTTGATAATATTGATGCAACCGAGATGGAGATCTGAAATCAAAAAGCACCCAGGGAGCTACTCCGCGCAAATTAGGGATATTTTCAAACAGTAACAGGTGATCACGATGTAATTGCTCATGATGTAATTCTCCCCATGAATGAGCTTGTTCAACATCTCCATCATGACCATACATCGATTCACTTCCAAACTCAGAATATATCAACGGCTTGTCTGTGGCAATCTCAACTTTCAACTTGTCCGGACTTACCGGCCATGGATTGTACCATCCAAAATACTTATTGATGGATACAACATCCAGCACATCTGCCACAGGGTCATTCAATGTCAAAGTTGCTGTTGATGCATTATATCTCATATTGTCGAATGCAGCTGTAATTAAACGGGTGGGGTCAAGCGAACGTGCTAATTCAACATAACTTATCAACGCTTCATTACGCCCCGGAATATTCGGCCTTGTTTCATTTGCAATACTCCAGAAAATCACACCACATCGGTTCTTATCCCGTGCAATCATGGCCTTCAACATGCGCTCTCCTGTTGACACGGTTTTAGGATTGTCAAATGTAATCCGTTGCCATGCCGGAATTTCCTCCCACGTCAACATCCCCATCTCCTCAGCCATCCTTACCATCTTCTCAAAAGGAGATACATGAGCGAAACGTATAAAGTTACAACCCAGTTTTTGAGCCTCCCTTAATAACATGGCTGCATCACTTTCCGAATAGGCACGACCTTCACGCATGGGGATTTCTTCATGGATGTTTATTCCTTTTAAGAAAATGGGCTTGCCATTTAACAATATCTCGCTTCCCCTTGTATCAATTGTTCTAAAACCAATCTTTTCATGCACTTTTTCATCTGAGGTACTGATAATAACATCGTACAATTTAGGGTTATCAGGACTCCACAAATTAAGATTAGCTTTAAACGACACTTTTGCTTGTCCCCCGGCATCCGTTTTTATCTGCCTTTCAACTTTTACTTCCGGTATAGAAATGGTAACACTCTTACCTGCTGATTGTAAACCTGAAAGCTGTATTATTACCTCTACTTCTTTGCTATATTTGGGCATTAACTGAATGGTATAATCATGAATATAAGTTTGCGGCGTTTCAACCAGCATTACATCTCTTGTTATACCTCCATAATTCCACCAATCGTACCTCAACGAAGGAATTCCATCTAATCTGCGTGCATTATTTACGTGCACCACGAAGAAATTATCGCCATGTTTTAACTGGGTTGTTACTTCGAACTGAAAAGGTGTGAAACCTCCTTCATGACTTCCAAGTAATTCGCCGTTTAAATAAACCTCAGTGATATAATTCGCTCCACCGAAATAAATAAAATATCGTTTGTCTGATTGCTTGTCTACGACAACATCTTTTTTGTACCACACGCTGCTTTCAAAATACTTCAATTGTGGCAATTGAGAATTAAAATCTCCGGGGACATCCAGTCGCAACCCACCATCAAATGAATATTCGAAAAATTCTGAATTAGATTGGGGTTTCCTGTTCTGAAAAACCCTCCGTCCTATTCCCTCTGAAGCTACATCAATGATGGTCTCCCATTTTCCGTTCAGTGAGCGATATTGACGACCATATATATTGGTCATCGCATTTTGATCAATTGCAAAACTATCAGCAATTGAGATCAATACCACGCCAAGAATCAAATAAAAGGCTCTCATATTAGTTCAAATTGTTTGGTATATATTAAAAAATGTTTTCTTTTATCTTCTTGGTTTTGGCGTAATAGGCAATGGAACATAATCATTATATAATATCATCCATTTATGCAATGCCGCTTTAAGATTTTCTTCTATAGCAATATATTCCTGTTTACCAACAAGATTAACAAATTCATCTGGATCTTCATTGAGATTGTATAATTCAAATATTGGACGATTTTCAGGGAAAATCTGATCATCAAACTTTTTTTCAAGTGTACCTGACTGATGTTGTTTGATCATATCTTTCCAACTGGGCATACCTGCAAAATCCACTGGCATATAAGGGAGTTGCCATAAAACATTATAAATCAATTTATAATCTTTAGTAATAATAGCTCTGATTAAATCAAAGTGAACGGTAGAAAGTGGTAAACCTGATCCATGAGAAGCCCTTATTGCATAGGCTGTATCACGTATTTCAACTTCCGGGTTTGTAAATGTTGGAACAAAACTCTTTCCAGTATAATCTTCCGGTATATTAATTCCGACAGCATCTAATAAGGTAGGGGCTAAATCTTCTCCACTAAACAAAGCGTCAGAAATAAGTCCCGGCAATATCTTTCCATTCCATTTTATGGCGAGTGGGACTCTCAATCCAGTTTCATATAAGGTTCCTTTACCCCTTAACAAAGCACTACCATTATCCCCCATGAAAACTATTATAGTATTCTCCATCCCTCTATCTTCCAACTCCTTAAGCAGCAAACCAACACGTTTATCTAAACGGTTAATTTCGCCATAATGAGCAGCCAGATCCTTTCTGAATGCTGGGGTATCGGGTATGGTGGCTGGCATTGTAATTGATTCGGGATTTGGCTCATATTCATAAGCATCAAAAGGACGATGGGGATCAGAATAGTTTGCCCACATAAAAAATGGTTTCCCATCCGGAACTAAGGATAAAAACTCCCTGAATAAATCAATAACCAGGGAATCTTCACCCATTTTTAAATAATCTACCCGTTCGTGAAAGGTTTGCAAACCATACGCATCAAATACATCTTGTGTTTCTTTAGCTTTAGCTGATGATCCATCGAGGTGATAGCTCCTCCCACAAATGCCAGTGAAATAACCATTTTCTCGCAACACTTCAGGAAAAACGGTATATTTTCTCTTGAGTGCAGCTGAAAAACGAGACATCTCCACATCCAACACATTTCTACCTGTCAACATGGATGCTCTGGATGGAACACTCTGAGGTGCAGTTGTATATGCCCTTGTATATAAAAACCCCTGAGATGCAATCTTATCTATGTTTGGCGTTTTAACATCTTTATTCCCATAACAACTAAGAAACGGATAGCTATGGTCATCTGAAAGAATAAAAAGTATATTCGGTTTTTCATTTACTATATTGTTCTTGTCCTTAATTAATTCTGAGTGAACATTCGCACTAAATGCTAACGCGGATAACATGAAAAATGATTTGACATTCATAACTCTTTGTTTAAAACTGGGTTCAATATAATTACAGGAAATGATAAATTTAAATCCGAGTGAAACAAAGATTCCAACCGTTTACCAAATTGGTGTTATTTAATTATTTTCACTCTTTCCTTTAAATCACCAATTTCAACTGATACTATATGTACCCCGGAACTTATTATTTCAATTTTTACCCTGTTTGATCCTGCTTCAATGTGTTTTTCAATCATTTTTCTTCCATCTAAAGTATATACCTTCAAGACTCCTCTTTCTGTTTGTGGCTTTGAAATATTAACAAAACCCTTTTCATAAAACAACCCCAAAAGATCCTTTTTTATCGAAGAGATAAGTGTGTTGTCATCCATTTCATAATTCAATATCGTTATTGATAATGGATCTAGTGTTAATTGATCTGGTGAAGAGTCAAGCGATTCTTTTGTAATTTGAGGATCGGTGTCATTAAAATGATTTCCGGTAAATACAATCTTTTCTACAACAGAACCTCCAATATTGTAATTAGAGATATTCAAATTAATTTTTTCAGGATACAAATTTTTATTCAACACAAAGACTGACATTTTGTTCCCATCATCACTCACAGTTGCGTAAGAACGAACATTTCCATGAACACGTGTTACGTCTACCCATCTTTTCTTTATGTTCTCATTGATTAGTTGAATTACCTTGCCTGCAGGACGTACAGTATTAGCGTTCGAATTTTCAAGTAAGGTGCTAACGCCTCCCGGATCTGTTTCGCCTCCCCATGGAGAATGAGTTCCCCAGTAATAGGTATATTTTACATTCTTGAATGAGAGATGATTCATATTCATTTCAAACCAATAAAGCGCTTTATATAAATCAATAATATCCTGATCAGGAAAGCCGATACCAGTTACATTTGTTTCAGTAACATGAATCTCTAATTCAGGACGATTTAAGAAATCTCTGTTTAATAGAGTTTGAGCCGATTGTGTATTGCTCACCAAAATAGAATTGTCTTTGTGCCACATTCTGAATCCTCCTGTTGGCAATTCAGTCCATTGATATTGGTGATTAGAAATAAAATCACATAAATTTCCGGCTTTAGTTAAAACATTCTTATTCCAGTTATTATTATTCAGAACACCTGTACCAACCTTAATTGTAGGGTCAATGGCTTTCATGGCTGTTGCAAAATCGATAAACAAATTGGTGTATGCATCCATTGTGAATGCATTCTTATGTTCTACTTCATTTCCAATCTGCCAGTATTTCACACCATAATTTTTTGTTATATTTGCATACCTTACCCATTCCACTGCAGACTGTTTCAACGTTTCATATGTCGGGCCTCCATTATAAGTATAGGATGCTGCATTTATCACAATAAACGGCTCAATACCCTGTCGTTTGCAAACCGCAATAAATTCATCAAAACCCATTGCTTTAAGGAATGTCCCATCAGTTTGATTTACAGCCCAATCCCATTTAGCAGGGATGCTTGGAGAAGCAACCTGAGCTATAGGACCAGTAACGCTTAAATTTGAATAATCCCCTGGTGTGTGCCACAAATAATTATCAGCTAAATGACCATAAGGAAAACGCAAAGCACCCAGTTTCATCTCTGCAAACCTTTCTTCGTTTGAAACATCCCGTGGCCAGTTAATATCTGAGTCCATTAACCAACAGGCATTTGCTCCTGATGGACGATCAGCAAGTTCATGTGTGGTTTTTGAGGCATCTAATGAAATGTTTACTACTGATGTATTGGTTTCATCATTTACAACACCATAAATAACAAAATCATCAAGATACATCCCCTTCGTATTTGTTCCATGTCCAAAAACAAAACGAATTGAGTCGGTTTCCGATTCAGAATAATTCACTTCTGAATCCGGTATAACCACTACAAAATCTTTGTATGTGTTAAATGCCTTGTTGTTTCCACATGTCCAAATCTGCGTATTAATTTTTGTCTCAGGGTCTTTTGAGATAAAAATACCGGCATTACCATCTCTGTTTGAGTCAAAACGAATTCTGAATTCTATGTGAGTAATTCTCACATTTCTTCCTGCCTTTGGTGCCAATGCAATGTTTACATTATTATTCGCAACACTATAAAATGCCTGAAATTGAAAGAACATTGCTTTAGTAACTTCATCCTGTTCCGTTTTGATTGTAGGTTCTTCGATGACCACGTCAGGAGAGCTTACTTTCAGATTAAACTGACCGAATCCGATAGATGTATTAACATTAACAGGCCGAAGATGGTCATTAAACTGAAATTCAGCCAATCGACTCTGTCCCGTCACCAACATGCTAAATGATAAAAAAAGGACTAACAATACGCTACACATTAACTTTGTCATTGATATAAATATTTATATGATGAATTTTTAAAAAATTCGGTTGCCATCTGTTTAAACCAGACAGCAACCAAATTTATTGATAAGCAAAACAACACGCAAAAACTAATAATTAACGAATAACAATCTTTTGTGTCATCAAATGATCTCCAGTTCGTAACCTAACCAAATAAACGCCTGTCGTCAGGTTAATTTGTGTACTGTTGTTAAATTCTTTTTTAGCGATTAAATGCCCGATAATACTATAAACTGCAATATTAGAACTTCCATCTGCTAAAACATTTAATTTTTCTCCGTTTACATTTAACTTAATTTCAGGCTTGTTTATTTCAACTCCAACAGTTGTTGTGCTACCTTCTCCACTCAGATATACAGTACGAGATCCTGCACTTCCGTCAGTCAGTAGTCCTCCTCCACTTACGACTATCTTATCATTGAATGTGCCTTCAGAAACAGGATTAAATTTCACCTGTATTACTGCCCCTGTTTCTGACTCAGCTGTTGCTTTTGAAACAGTTGTTCCTGATAACAATTCAAATGTACCTGTTTCTGGGATAGCAATACTCAGATCACCTTCGAGGTTGAAAGCTTTGAGAGGTATGTCAATAATACTTGAAGAACCCGTGGAAATAGTTCCAAAATTCTGCAAGCTACTTAATGGAAGTGTGGTAGCAGGAGAGCTGGTGTATGTTATACGAATATTATCATACGCAACTCGATTGTTTTCAATTTGCCTTCCGGTAAATTTCACGCGACTGTCAGCTGTTGCCACATAACCATCTATCGAAACAGCTTCAAAAGCATTACTTGGGTTGATTCTTTGCATTATTGTATCTTGACCAACCAATACAACAGCTTCTCCGTTGTCACTATTGTTTAATTTTTTAGCATGAAAAGTGATTTTAAAGGGCTGCGACAAGTCTAATTCGGGAGTACTGTATGACGCCAATGTAGTTTCGTTAGATACTATTCTCGGAGTAAAACCATACATGCCGGAAACATGCCAGTTGTTAATACTTTCTGTCAACCAGTCAGTATAAACTGTAAAATCATTCAAGTTAGTGATTGCTGAATTATCCGATAAACCGGTCATATCTTTAGTATCAAATGTTTCATACAACACCGGAGTTTCAGCTGAAAGTGTAATAAATTTCTCTGTTGTACCATAAGTAGCCTTTATTGTTGCAGCATGAATTCCACTACTTGCTGGCGTGTAACTCGCAGTAACAGTGACACCGGCATTTACTTCTGCTTCCGTAAAAGTGTATTGACTCAAGCTGAATAATGCAGCATCAGGACCTTCAATGGTTAAACTAACATTGCCTTCTGAGTTGTACCCTTTTATCTGAATATTATTATTAACTGTTACATTACGGACACAATTCTGTCCAAAATCCACACTAACCGGCATCACTACATCTCCTTCTTCATAAACCTTTCCATAAAAAACTAATTCATCCACCCACCATTCAGCCGGATTACTTAGATTATTAGATGTTTGATTAACTGCCAACGACATAAACCTTTGTACCGTAAACACGCGACCTGTTCCGGTTGTTGTGATAGAACTCCAAGCCCAGTTTGTGGGAATAACAAGACCTTGACCACCATCCTGAATCAACCCTGCCTGTATAGATGGACTTGCTTTTACTTCATCATAAAGATAACTCCTGGTTCTGTTAGTAATTGAATTTCCTTTTTTATGACGAACTTCAACTTTTGATATCTCAACCGTTTTTCCCGGGTCTGGTGTAATGGAAATATACCCGTAACAAATTCCGCCAATACCTGTTCCAGTTCCTTTTACAATTAAATAACCATTTTCTTCATCGAAGGTTATTTCAAGTAAATTAGAAGTCGTATTCCACACCTGAAACTCAGAACCGAAAGTCACGCCATCAGCCTGATAGCTTGGAAGTTTTGATCCTCCCGTAAATTCATACTTCCCAATCATGGGATCCTGTGCAAAAATGTTATTTACTCCATGAATGGCAAGCAAAACAAGCACATAAAGCAATGTAAAAATCTTTTTCATAACATATTATATTTAATTGTTGATTATCTTGAAAGCAAGCTGCACGTGATATAATTCCACATGCAGCTTGCTTGTTACTTTATCTCACATGAATTTTTTGAATTTTTGTCCCTGTCGCATTCACAATACGAACAATGTACAATCCTTTATTTATTGAAATTTCATTATAACCTGAAACGAGTTGATTAACAACTTTCTTCCCATCGAGACTGAAGATTTCAATGCTGGATTGCTCATCTATTTGCACTACAACACTCCCTTTTCTACCATAAACCAAAGCGTTCAGTGTGCTTTGAGACAAACCAGTAGCAGCATCATTGATTAAATTGATGTAACGATATTCTGTCAGTCCGCCTCCCTTCACCTCAAGCGTAGCATTGACTTCAACTCCTTCCTGAGGTTTGGTATATTTTACCTGGATATTACTCCCTGCTTCTGCATCAGCAATAGTCAAAACCGGCGTAAGCAATTCATAACCATCCGGATTTCCGAACAATTCTATTTGAACATCACTTTCTAACTGATAGGCTTTTACAGGGATGTTAATTGTAACTGGTTGTTCGCTGCTACTGAATTGTATCGTAGAATACGCAGGCAAACTTAATGTTGGTTTAAATGTTGGAAATACAGATATCTCATCTACAACAATTTTACTACTGTCGTTTGCCAGCCCTACAAAGGTTATTTTACTTTCAGGAGTTGCAATGAATCCTTCGACTGTTCTTAAACTCAACACATTATTTGGATTTTCAATTGAATAAATTGTATCTGTATCTACCAACACATAGAGTTCACCAAGTACAGTTGTTCTATTTGACATTTTCTTTGACCTGAACTCAAGGCCAAATGGCATGGACAAATCCAGTTCCGGAGTTGCTGCGAAGGCAGCTTGATCCTGACTGCCACGTAATTCAATTCCCAATCCGTATGCACCTGATAAATGCCAATATACACTGTCTGAGAAATTCCATCCTGGCACTTGTAGATAATCTTGCTGATCATAATCATTCATTTTTGTTGAATCCATTTCCTCCCATATAATCCTGTCGGTCACATAATATGTAAAGTTTTCGTTTAACATAGGACAAGACCCTGTGAGTTGAGTAATAACTACCTTATCACCTGAAGTAAACTTTAGTTGAGCTTCATGACGACCAAATGAAGACGGCATATATGACACTCTCACATTTGTTCCGGCAGTAGCATCTATTGCTTCCACAACAGTTTGCATACAGAAAAAAGAATTTGTAGGGTCAATTAATTCAACCGTTACATCTGTGCTTGTACCTCCAATGACTCTAATTGACACACTTTGATCTACTTCATTTCCAATTTGAACATTACCAAAATTAATAGAGCCAGTAGCAACTATATCACCCGGTGAAACAACATAACCATAAAATTCCAAAGATTCAATTTTCCAATGAGATAAATTATTAACATCATTTGAACTTTGAGTTGCACTTAACGACATATATCTAACTGAATTAAACTCATGATTGATTGTCGCATTAAATGATTGTTGAGTCAGTGTTGCCGGAATTAAAACACCACCATTGTTATTCTGAATCAATTGTGTGGAAATTTTCGGACCATCCTTAGGTGCTGAACCTTCCATGTCATACAAATATGAACGTGTACGCGCGGTATTACTACCATCTTCTTTAAAATGCCTGATTACAACCCTTGATATACATACTGTTTTTCCTTCATCTGGTGTTATGGGTATATAGCCATATCTTTGACTTGAAACTCCAGTCCCGTATCCCCTTACTTCAAGGTAACCATCTTCGGAAATAGCTACTTGATGAGGGAATTCTGTACTATTCCATACTCCAAATTGTGACCCAAAATCTACGCCAGGGACTTGAAATACTGGAACCGTACTTTTAGTCGTGAAGTCATACTTTGCAATGAGCTCATGTTGTGCCACTATTGATGTTGTAGCAAACAGGAGCAAACTAATAACAATAAATACTTTTTGTCTTACTTGTTTCATAATGATTATTTTTTTAGTATTAAACATGAATTATTTTGGCATATTATTCTTCAGAATTTCACCATCCGGGATTTTGAGGACAATTCTTATTAATCTGAATTTCACTAAATGGTATGGGTAAAAGATACATTTGAGGTTCAAGAAAAGTTCGTGTATGAAATTTTCTGACATAATATACAAATGTTTCGTCACTTTTCTTTCTTATATCATAATAGTAAATATCCTTTTCCGTCTGAGGAGCAATCATCCACCTGCGTACGTCAAAGAATCTGTGTCCTTCAAACATCAATTCAATACGACGTTCATGGCGTATCGCTTCATCTAGTTCTTCTTTGGTAATATTTGTACTTAAAGCTGGCATTCCCAGGTTTAATGTTGGGCGATATCTTTCCTGTCCGAAAACCCTGCTTTTTGCCCTTTGTCGAATCAGGTTAACAGCCTGGACTGCAGTATATGGATATCCAGTCGGTCGAACATTAGGTCCATGAACATGATTCATTGCTTCCGCGTAATTAAGAAGAATCTCGGCATAGCGATAAATGGGAAAGTCTTCAAAACCCTGTTGATTAGCACCTTTGATGTCCAAAGAAGGATTTACAAATTTGCGTAGGTAAAAGCCTGTTTTAACATTGTAATTTTCATTATCCTTACCGGAGCCTACAATTTCATGACCAGGAAAAGGAGTGAAAATCTCTAAAGTTAAATCACGATATTTTGCCTGATTAAACAAGATGCAGTCGTAATACCTTGAATCTCTTTTTTGGTAAGGTTCGGCAGGATTATATGCATGCGTAGTGGAAGACGGATTGATTACCTCTGTATAGGTACCATCACCATTGTCAATTAAATCCACAATTGGAGATTTACCATCCTGCATTTCAAAAGCAATATGTGCATTGTAAGTTGGGAAAATATGTGGCCACCCTGCAGATGATCTGAATGTCAATGGCAGAAATCGATTATTCCATGCGTTACCTCTTGCTTTTTGATAAGAAAATATACGCTCAAACATGCTTGCATGACCTCTATCGAGAAAAAACACATTGGAATAAACAGAACGACTATTATTAATGGTTGTACTTGTAAATAAACTATACTGACCCAGTGTTATTACATCAGTAGCAGCATCCAGGGCTTCTTCCCAACGAGTTGGATCATAAGAACCATAACACACAAATTGATTTCCTGTACCATCCGCTCCGGGACCATTAAAAAGTGGACTTGCCATATAAAGCAACAAACGGGATTTTATCGAGAGAGCAAAACCACGGGTAACCCGTCCAAAATCGCGTCCTCCAACGCTCCTTGGCAACAAAGGAACTATGGAGTCTATTTCTGCAATAATAAAATTGACCGTCGAATCAAGTGTCTGTCTTGGTATGCCTGCAATTTCGTCACTAATGCTATTTACAGATGTTGTAACAACTGGCACACCTCCATAGCAACGAATCAATTCAGAATAAAAATATGCTCGAAGACAGCGCACCTGATTTATTAAATAGCTTCGTGTAGCTTCAGTGAAATTATGCTGATCGCTCAACGGCATTTTATCAATATTCTCAAGGAATTTGTTAGCTGTCCTGATTGCCCTATAGGATCCTGACCACATATCCTCAAAACCCGGGATACTACCAGAACTGATAGAGCCCAAATTAAACCCTAATGAATATTTGTTTATTGCTTCATCAGAGTATGAACTTAAATAGCCATTATACCTTATCTCGGCAAAACCAGGGATAAGTGCATACAATTGGTCAACCAGCGCCTGAGCTTTCGATGGATCATTGTAAACGGCGGTTTCATCCTGATTTGAACCGGCGATTTCATCCATATCATACAAATCACCAAGATCACAACTTGTTAGTAAAACTGAAACAAGCAGTATTGATAAGCTGAATAGAATTTTATTTTTCATTTTTACGATACTTTTAAAAATTTACAGAAAGTCCAAATGTGAATGTTCTATTTTGAGGATAAACATACCCGCCGGGGCGTTCCGGATCAATTCCAAATTCTTCGAGATGGTCAAATAATAACAAATTATTCCCTCTTGCAAAAAGAACTACTTTTGAAATAGATATCTTTTTCAAAATAGAAGTTGGTAACGAATAAGTTACTTCAGCGTTTTTTAATCTTAAGTAGTCTGAAGGAACTATTCTTGCAGTTGAATTTTGATGATTAAAATGTGAATTATCTGTCGTCAAACGATGATAAATGGCCGTTTCACGCGTGTCAACCAATTCTCCTGTCAGTGGATTTGTGTAATACGCCCATCTTTTCGCATGTATTCCTTTCAGTCCATCTGCCGAAGAAGCAAACTCTGTTGCGATATCACTTGCTAAAACCATGTCTGTAAATGCAGCTCCCTGCCACATCATACTAAAAGAAAAACCTCTGTATGAAGCACCTACAGTTAACCCTCCGGATAAAAGCGGCACTTGACTATAACCTATGTAACCAATATCATAATCATTAATGAGTCCGTCGCCATTTCGATCTGCATATTTCAAGTCTCCGGGTTGTGGATTTCCCAACAAATTAATTGGAGTTGATGGATCGTTTATCTCGTCCCAGTTCTGATAAAAACCTTCAACAATATACCCAAATCTCGACCCTACAGGCAATCCGGTTTGACGTTTATAAGCTAATTCGTCAGGATAAATTATCTCATCCATATATTCAATCCGGTTTTTTGCAAAAGTAGCATTTGCGCTTGTCCAAAAATTAACCCTGCCAAACTTATCATTATAACTAAATTCAAATTCGACTCCCTGATTACGTACAATACCAATATTTTCAGCGGGAAGTGCATAATTTATCCCTAACGTTTCTGAGAAAGTGTTTCTTTTCGCCAGGATGTCATATCGATATTCATGAAAATAATCCGTTGTTATCTTAAATTTTCCTAGAAAACGAATATCCAGTCCCACATTTCCTTTTATGGAACGTTCCCATGTTACGAAAGGATTACCCAGTTGAGTTTCCCAAAAACCGGTAGATGCAGTGACATTATTCATATCACCAAAATTATACGTCGATCCGTTGCCGTAAGAGTTTTGGTAGAAGTAGCTCATATTTCCCAGTTTATCATTTCCTACTTCACCAATTGACCCTCTGAATTTTAAAAAATCAACAAAAGACACATTTCTTTTCCAAAAATCTTCCTCTGACATTATATAGCCTAATGAAAACGAAGGAAAGAAACCAAATCTTTTTTCTTGATTGAAGTTCGATGACCCATTGTAAGCCATGTTAATTTCAGTCATATATTTCCTTTTGTAATCATAAGTTAACCTCCCAACATAATCAAGATCAAATTGAGGCAGCAATGCATTGGAATAAAACTGGCGTTGTTTGGTAAGCAACAAACCTCCTATAGTGTGAGATTTGTCAAACGTTTTGTTATATCTTAATGCCAGTTGGGTAACAATTTGACGTACAGTTGTCTTAGCAACTGATTGTGTTGACCAATCAGTTTCTGTATTAATAATTGTATACTCACCGTTCCGGTTGTAGCGACCAATTTCCGGACGATGATTTAACCTAAAACCACTCGAGACCCAATTATCAAAACTTATCTGACCATCAACTGACAAACCTTTGGTTATAAAATCTAATTTTTGATTCAGGCGAATTGTTCCTTCAATCGTATTTTTATTATCCAACTGATATCCTGCTGATGTCAGATAAACCAAAGGAGATTGGTTATCTCCACCTTGTGCACCAAATTTTCCGTTAGGAGTTATATATGGAAACAGATTGGGAGCAGTACGAAAAAACCTCACAAAAAAGTCCTGCACATTTGAATTGGCAATCCCGATATTTTTAACCTTCTCTATTCTGCTTGTTAAATCTAATGCCAATGTCGTTGTTTTGGTAACATTAATATCAAAATTTGTACGTAAACTAAATCTTTCATATGCAGGATTTGGGTCATATGGCACATCTGAAAATGTTCTTTTTAAATCATCAGAAAGATGTTGAAAAGTCGCAAGTCGTTCCAAGTCTGATGCTTTAGCATAACTTCTAAGAACACCCTCTTCCTTTAAGTAATTACCTGAAACAAAATACTTAATTATATCTGTACCACCATTAATATTGACATTAGCCTGAATTTTCGGAGCGAAATTTCTTAAAAAGTCAGCTGCATAATCATTGTCAGGATGTGTATATGGAGAAGATCCGTCCTGATATTTTTGCAAATCATCTGTTGAATACTCCAAAGGCATACCATCATTTAATAAAGCTTCGTTTCTGAGCATCGCAAAATCATAAGAATTAAGTTTTACGGGTAATCGGATCAACTCACTTGAGGTGTGTTGAATTGTGGCCGAAATTTTCGCTTTCCCTTCCTGACCCCGTTTCGTTGTGATAAGAATTACTCCATTCGCACCTCTGATACCATAAACAGCAGTTGCAGCCGCATCTTTTAACACAGTAAAACTTTCAATATCATCAGCATCCACATGCCCCATGTCACGTTCAATCCCATCAACCAACACAAGGGGATTCGTACTTCCGCTCGTTAAAGTTGAAATTCCACGAATAAATATTTTTGATTCGTTAACTCCGGGACGTCCACTACCCATTTGGGTAAAAACACCCGCAACACGACCAGCTAATGAGTTTGAAAGATTAGACGCAGAAGCTTGTATAAGCTCTTCTCCTTTGACACTTGTTATTGCTCCAATAACCGTTTCTCTCCGTTGCGTGCCATAACCAACCACCACCACTTCATCAATCTCAACAGCATCCGGCTGAAGAACAATTACCATATTAGTTCCGGCAACAAGATCTATTGTTTTGAAACCAACGTATGACACCCGAATACGCTCTCCCTGTCGCAGTTGCAACCTGAATTTACCTTCATAATCGGTAATAGTACCATTTGCAGCGTTGTTTATTTCAGTTACAGTAACACCAATCAGCGACTCGCCTGTTTCATCCTTTATTATTCCGGTAGCAATTTTTTGTGCTGATACAACACATACACTTAACACAAAAACTACAATTAAATTTATTTTTTTCATACTACTCATTCAAATAAGGTTACCATTCAGGATTCTGGATTAAATTATTGTTTCTGTTTCTTTCCGTCTGTGGTATCGGATAAAAATAATGTTTGGGGTCGAATATCCGCTGTTCAATTGCCGGCTTACGATTATAATTATATGTATCGTCAGGGTTTTTGACTATTTCTAGCCCATCAATATTTTTCTTTAATGAGATACCTATCTTCCATCTTCTCACGTCCCAGAACCGATGTTCTTCAAAGGATAATTCTATACGTCTTTCCAAGCGAATTAATTCTCTTAATGCTTCTTTTGTAACATCATTTTCAATTTGTGGCATTAGAGCTCTTGTTCGGATAGCATTAATAGCCCAAATTGCGTTATATCCTCCTATACTATAGTTCGGACCTCCAAATTCATTCGCTGCTTCAGCAAAATTCAACAATGTTTCAGCATATCTAAAGAATGTAAAGGGATGGTTGACGGTATATTCTGTGCCGAAAATTGAGGCTTCACGACTTGAAAATTTTTTCAGATAATAACCCGTTCGCACTCCATCTGTTAAGGATGATGCATCATCAGCTCCACCAACAAATGTCTCAATTAACCCATAAGATCTTCTTGAATCAAATTCTCTGTTATCCGTGTACCACCACTGCAAACCATTGTGATAAACAAACAAAGAAAGTCTTGGGTCACGATTTGCATATGGATTTGCAGCATGAACCGGATTACTCCAGTCAAACGGTTGTCCATCTATCATCAAAAAAGCATCAACAAAATCCTGTGTCGGGCAGGTTAAACCTAATGCGTTCTCATAACCCATGGGTGCGTTGTTCTTTTCCATATTATTATCTGCAACCCAAAGTCGACCAAAAATATACTCTCTGTTTGACCCGTAATAAGTATCATTAAAGTAATTGAATGAATATCTTCCACTTCCTTCAGGAAGATATTCATAAAGCTGATATTCATTCAAGGCTATTACCTCATATGCAGCCTGAGCAGCATGCTTCCATCTTTCCATATCAAATCCTCCCATCCAGACCAATTCATTTGACCCACCCACAAAATCTGTTTGTGAATTTACCAAAGGACTAGCTGCATAAAGCAACACGCGTGATTTCAATGCAAGTGCAGCTCCTTTTGTTGCTCTTCCATAATAGGAAGAATAAGAAGCATAATTCAATGGCAATAATGCAGCGGCCCTGTCACATTCATCAACAATAAATTTAAGCGTATTAGCATATGTCTCGCGTGGGATATTCATATCATCACCTGGCTTTAAAACCTCAGTCAGAACTGGAATTCCTCCATATCGTTTAAACAACTCATAATGATAAAATGCCCTCAGAAAAATAAGCTCCCCAAGCGTACGCCGATAAGTTGCATCTGTAATTGGCAGTCTGTCTCTTTCATTCTCCCAGAAAGGCAAAAACAGGTTGCAATGTCTTATTCCTTCATACATATCATTCCATGCATGATCCGGGATGTTATTCGGGTCCCATCGACCGTTAACAATATTATCAACAGCACTTGTTGTCGATGATGTGGCATGTTTGGCTTCATCAGTTAATGAGGCCTGCATTGCATTACCTAATCTAAAATATCTTCCGGTATGTGTCAGTCTTGAATAAGCTGAATTTACTGCACCAATGGTACGGATCGAGTCAGAAAAAACCCTATTAAAATCTACATTTTCAGGAGGATACTGATTAAATGGATGTTCATCACAAGCAACAAAATTTGCCAGAATGGTAAAAATTAATCATTGTTGTCCGGTAAAACCGGTATTTATTTTTATTCTAACATAAACAGGGCAATTGATGCCCGTTTTTCTTTAATTTTCAAAAGCAAGCCCCCT
>JAKIYP010000123.1 GCA_022708505.1 Bacteroidota bacterium | reverse complement strand
TAAAAATTATTCTCAGCCAGCATATTCGGAGAACGATAGCCTTTTCCCATGGTAGTCCTGATGTGTAAAAAATCGGCCGGCACATATTTCAAATGCAGGCGCGGAGTTACAAATGCACCATAAATATTATGGTAATCGGCCCTTAACCCTGCCAGCGCAATGAACTTATCGTGCAGGTTTAGGGTATATTCCGCAAATGCACCCGGCACGGTTTCTTTTTTATAGACGGGCAGATACGAGGCTTCAGACTGGTCCGGATTCATAACCCGGACTGATTCATCGAATACATCATGATTGAAACTCAAACCTGCAGAAAGCTTCTGATGTTCATCCAGATTCGTTTGGAATATCAGGTTTGCGTAAAAATTATCCTGACTTCCCACATAGTGTTTCAATCCGTAATGCGCCTGCTGATCATGAATAGATCCACTCAAAATCAAGCCTACACTCGTTTCTTTAGCCGGATTGAACACATATCCGTTTTTCAGGAAGAATTCGTACCGTTTGGTATCGATGTCGATCATATAATTTCCATCAACCGTACCACCCATGCGGTTCTCAGATAATGCACGCACAAAAGCCTGCGACACAAACTTAGGACTACGGTAATACCAGCGATTGATGAAATTCAGTTGCTTAATCATCGGCATATCCATATAACCATCACCATTATCATCGAGCGACATAAACTCATCGGAAGCATGCATTAATACGCCCGTCGAAAGCTCCGGAGTCAGTTTTATACCGGCATTCACATTGGCTTCCACCCTACCCGCGTCACTGGCAAACACGTTGGCTGCAACAATTTCGCTTGTCTGCGGTTTTTTGTACTCCACATTGATTTGTCCCGTTACCGCTTCATAGCCATTGATAACCGAACCGGTTCCTTTCGACACCTGAATGCCTTCCATCCACGGACCGGGAATAAAACCAAGTCCGTATACCGATGAAATACCCCTCAGGTTGGGAATATTCTCGGTAAGCATTTGCACGTAAGTGCCGGGCAAACCGAGCATTTTAATTTGCTTGGCGCCGGTTGCTGCATCGCTGTACGACACATCCACAGATGGATTGGTTTCGAAGCTCTCAGAAAGATTACAGCAAGCGGCTTTGCACAACTCGTCGACCGTAATTTTCTCCGTTTGGAGAACTGCAAAACGATGCTTTACTACACCCGGACTTTTTTGCACTACCGAAACCTCCTGCAGTTCTATTACTTCATTCAATTTTACATGAAGAGGTACTGTTTGATTTTCAATATTTATGGTATCTCCCTGAAATGCCACATTGCTAAAAACCAGCTGTTTACTCTGGTTACTTCCGGCTATTCTAAAGGTACCATCCACATCCGAAACAGTTCCGGATTGGGTATTCAGCCAGAAGATATTGACCCCCGGAATGGGGTCTCCTTTGATATCCGTCACTTTTCCTGTAATGTCAGCATACAACAATACCGACAGAAAAAGCAAAGGAATAAATAAAATTCTTTGCATCATATTTTAATTATTTGATATTGTGAAACATAAAAAACTTAATCACCATGTAATTTCACAAGGTGAAAAGTAATTAGTTACAGCTTTATCAAATGATTAAAACAGCTTTGTTTACCAGAATTTCCCTGCCGTCAGGCAACGAGAAATCAGGTGGAGGATTGGCTTGAAAATTTACGAGAAACTTATCGAACGGGTTATAGATTGTCCGTTCGGGAATGGCAGTAATAACAAAATCGAAACTGAATACGGTTTGTACCAGTCTTTCAGTAACCGAAAAATTATCTACGTGAACCCTTTTTACATCACAACTTTGCTCATGGGCACAGATTTGATTATCCCCTGAAACTGATAAGGCAGGAAACTCGTGATTATGCTTGTGTTCACCCGAATCACAGCAGGATGATTCTTGTTCGTGATGTACAGAAAGGCAGGAATGATGGGCTATGTAGTCAATCCCCTTACCAGCACAGTTATTACAACAATAATTAACAATGTTGTAACCCGTTCCGGCAAAAACGAACAGGAATGCAAATAAACCTGATAATAAGTATGTTATCAATTTTGGCCTCATCATAACGCTTGCAAAGATAATTTACTTCTTTCAAAAAATCGAAAATGTTACTTTGTTTTTCAAATATTTAAATAAAAATTTGGTTTTTAGTTGTAAATTTGCACCCGTAAACGAATCCTGTTTCAGGTTTGCCACAATGGGATTTCAACTCATTGTAACACACAGCAGGACAAGACGTTTCAGAACAAATTAATCATCACAGTATGAAAAAGAGAAGCTCATTTGTCATTGCCGGTATCATTTTAGTGCTGGTTGCCGTTGCCTTGTTGTTTGTATTCTTCCCAACTTCCTCAAAAACAGTTCAAACGGAGAATTTTAGTTTCACTGATAAAGTATATCTTTCGCCCGAAGATACCACATTAGGATCTTTGAGTATTGATTTAAACATTGATCTGCCGGTTGCATACCACAATGAGAATATTTTAAACAACATCAAAACAATTTTACGTACAGAATTGTTTGGAGATGTGTTCTTGTCCTTTCCTCAGGATTCATTATTGAATTATTACGCAATTGAATTAAGCCGGGAATATATTGACAACAACGCTGATTTTGCCAGAAAGATTTCAGACGAGAGTCGCCTTGCATTTAACAACTCTGTTGTACTGGAAGGTTTTGCATTGCTCAACGATGAAAACATTTTCTCGTACGGGATATCCAGGTTTGTGGATTTCGGGGGAGCACATCCCATCAAAACCCGCTTGTTTTACAACTTCAACCTGAAAGACGGGAAAGTAATTTTTGAAGATGATATTTTCACAGCAGGATATCAGACAGAGTTAACTGAAATCATCAAGAACAAATTATTACAGGATAACAACCAGAATGCAGAAACTCCACATCTGGAAAGCCTGGATAATTCAGTTTATTTTTCGGACGAAATCAAGCCCAATGGTAATTTTTATATCAACGATGAATCAATTTGCTTCGTGTTTAATCCCTATGAAATAGCTCCCTATTATATTGGAGAAACCGAAGTGGTATTACCTTATAAACTCATTCATCACCTGATGAAACCCGACAACCCATTGGAGTATTTAGTAACTGCTGCTTTAAACAACAATTAATAAATTTAGAATCGATGAAAGCTCTTACTAACACGGATTTTCAGTTTGAAGGTCAGAAAAAAGTTTATCACGGCAAGGTTCGTGATGTGTACACCGTGAAAAATGACTTGTTAGTCATGATCGCGACCGACAGGATCTCGGCATTCGATGTGGTTTTACCGAAAGGGATTCCATATAAAGGTCAGATGCTCAACCAGATTGCGGCCAAGTTTCTGGATGCTACCTCCGATATTGTACCGAACTGGAAATTAGCGACACCCGACCCGATGGTGACCGTGGGAATTCGTTGCGAGGGTTTTCCTGTCGAAATGATTGTACGTGGTTATCTCTGCGGAAGCGCATGGAGAACCTACAAAAGCGGGGTTCGTGAAATATGCGGGGTAAAAATCCCCGACGGTATGTGCGAAAACCAACGCTTTGAAAAGCCCATTATCACACCAACTACCAAAGCAGAATACGGTCTGCACGACGAGGACATTTCAAAGGAAGAAATTCTAAAACAAGGCTTGGTTACTCCTGAGGACTATGCGTTACTCGAAAAATACACCATGGAACTTTTCCTGAGAGGTTCTGAAATCGCTGCTAAAAGAGGACTTATCCTCGTCGACACCAAATATGAATTCGGCAAGCGTGACGGCAAGATTTACCTGATCGACGAAATCCATACCCCTGATTCTTCCCGTTATTTTTACGCGGACGGCTATCAGGAAAGATTCGAAAAAGGAGAAGCTCAGAAACAATTATCCAAAGAGTTTGTACGCGAATGGCTGATGGCTAACAATTTTCAGGGGAAAGCAGGACAAGCCGTACCTGAAATGACCGACGAAATCGTAACCGGCATCAGCGAAAGATATATCGAACTTTACGAAAACATCACGGGCGAAACCTTCGACAGAGCCGACATCAGCAACATTCCCGAAAGAATTGAAAGAAATGTTGTGGCGTACTTGAAGACAGTTTAATTAAGTGGAGAACGGAGAACTGAAAGCGGAAAGCGAAAGACCAAAAATGGGATTCCGCTTTCCGCTTTTCGTTTTCAGCT
>JAKIYP010000122.1 GCA_022708505.1 Bacteroidota bacterium | reverse complement strand
CCATAAGTCGAAGAACTGGCAGCATAAATGAAACGTTTTACACCCGCATCGCGTGCAGCTACCAACATATTAAGAAAACCCGTCACATTCACCTCGTTGGAGGTAATGGGGTCATTGATAGAACGAGGAACAGAACCTAAAGCAGCTTCATGCAACACGTAATCAATACCATCGACTGCTTTACGGCAAGTTTCCAGATCTCTGATGTCACCCTCTATCAGGCTAAAATTATCATTTAATAGAAATTTATCTATGTTCTTGCGGTGCCCCGTTGAAAAATTATCCAGGCATACTACCTTGTGTCCCTGGTTTAATAGAGCTTCACACAAGTTTGAACCAATAAATCCGGCTCCACCGGTAACGAGAATATTGAAATTATTTGTCATTATTTATTGTCTCAGATCTGATGTCTAACGTCGTTTGTTATTATATTGCGCCCCTTCGGGGCTAATTTATTTTTTTCTATCACCTCGGGTCAAAACCCGGGGTTAATGATCTGTCGCCCTTACAGGGCGAATTTGGATTAAACATTTATTTTCCAATAACCGCCTTTGGCGGGTCCAATTCGCTTTAACAGGTCTTTGGCTTTGAGCTTGGCAATATTTTTTTCTATTGCTCGTGTTGTCATACTTAATACACCAGATAATTCCTCAATAGTTATTTGCGGATTATTTTCTATTGCATTTAAGATTTTCTCCGAACTTTTCTCCGAACTTTTCTCCGAACTTTTCTCCGAACTTTTCTGTATCGTTTCTACATTATCTACATTGTCTTTATAATCAATTGCATATACAGTAACAGCAAAGCAATCGGAAACAACCTCAAAATCAGGTTTTTTTGATCCATACTCCTGAAACATTTTCCTAATACGTCGTATGCCTGTTCCATATTTTTCTATCCAGCCAATATCTTTAATTATACTTGCAATTTGTCGGTTTCGCGGTTTAGAAACATATTGATTTGACAGTAAATCTTCAATAGTTAATGGAAACATAAGCGTTCCAGGGTTATAAAACGAAATATGGTCGTTGAAGATCTTTATTATAGAATGTCCACTGTCCCTATAGTCGCGATGAACAATCATATTCAAAACAATTTCACGAATTGCATCAAGTGGATATTGCCAACGCTGTATATTCTCGATTTGAGTGTCGGTAATAATGATTTCTTTATTGATATGTTTGCGTATAAAGGACATAACATCTTCAACTTGCGAAATAATATCCGAATGCAATGTTACATCATCTTTAATAACTATTTCCGAAGCAAATTGTCCCATTTGTATGGTTGAATACAAATTATGATCGTTTGAAAATAGTAAGTAACAACCATTTGTAATTTTATTACCTTCAAGTAGCAATTCATTTTTCAGCAAAAATTCCATCGAACTATCAAAATGCAAGTTTGGATTTCGCTGTTCAATCAAAGCAATAACTTTCTCTACTTTTTCCAAAGAAATATCTTGCAAACTTTTATTAGGACGAGAATAGTAGTCCCAACTTGTATTTTTTGTTTGTAGGTGCATTGCTGCAACTTCATCGAGCGACATTTGATGTGTGGAGTTATTTACCCGCTTATAATATCGACCTCTAAAGGCAACTGGCTTCACGGGAAATTCCTGAACAGAAAATTCTACCACCTGATGTCCTTCAATTTCAACAATCTCTGCATCGGCAATAACTGAAGGTTGAGTTTTGGTTTTAAATTCATTGAGCCATTTTTGAATACTTTCTGAACTTATCTCAAATTTCTTGACAGGAACTCCTTTATCACTTATACCGACAACAACCTTTCCTCCTTTGGTGTTTGCAAAAGCGACAAGAGCTTCCATAGCTTCTTCGTGGAAACCCGATTTAAATTCGATATGTTGGTTTTCCTTTAACATCTTTCTTTGCTTTCTTGAACGCTACGGAAACACCTTCTCCTTTGGCTAATATTTGTGGGATGTTGATGTTCATTATTATATTACGCCCCTTCGGGGCTGTTATTTCATGGGGTTCATTGTATCCCCGGGTTAAAACCCGGGGTTAATGATATGTCGCCCTTACAGGGCTTTGAAATTATGGATATTTTGAGAGCCCCGTCATTGCGAGGAGTTCGCGAAGTGAACGACGAAGCAACCCCAAAAAACACGCACATAGTTAATCGCGCGTCATTGCGAGGAGCGTAGCGACGAAGCAACCTGTCATTGCGAGCGTAGCGAAGCAAACCCCTCAAACACGCACTTGGCTTTTTATATCACGGCAAAGCCCCGTCAGCCCCACTCAGGACTAACTAATCTTCTCATATACAACAACTCTCATTATACAAGGAGAGCCACTATTTCTTCACTACGGCATCTAATGCCACCTGTACCTGTAACCCTAATTTGTCGAGCAGCAACACGACATATTTCTTTCCGATTTTAATCACCTTGCCACCGGCATCTTTCATCGGACCAATGGCAACCTGCACTTCATCATCTAACTCAATCCTGCATGCTTTACCATTGGCATATTCTAAAAATTGCCGGATGGCTTTGATTTCCTGTGAGCGTACCACAGCTGGTTGTTGCTCAAAATAAACAATCCGGGCTACACCCGGCACACGAACCAACTCATACAAAGCCGATTGGTGTGTAAAAACAAAAAGATAGGACGGAAACAGGGGCATCTCTACCATTTTCACCCGGTCCGACCATTTGCGGGGAGAAAGATGGATAGGCAAAAAGACTTCAACACCCTGTTCTGTCAGCCGCTGCTGTACCTGCTTCTCTGCCCTTGGAGCCGTATATACAACATACCAGGCTTGGCATTGTTCAACACTTTCTTTGTCTTTTTGTATCTCAGCTTTACTCATCTTTTCATCTACTAATCATCATCACTTTTATCGCACACAAATTTCGGCTTTTTAACCTAATAAAACAAATATTTTATAATAAATTATCGTCATTGCGAGCGAAGCGAAGCAACCCCCCCGTCATTGCGAGCGAAGCGAAGCAACCTCGTCATTGCGAGGAGCGTAGCGACGAAGCAACCCCCAAAAACTCTTCAACCTGTCCCAAACTAAACCGCTGCATATTCGCTCCTCTTTCCCTGGCCTGATGCCACTCGATGGTTTTTTTCAGCGCTGTCTCAGCATCCCATTTGGGAGTCCAGTTGGAAACCGGAATATACCCTGACGAATCCCCTTTATATGAAAGCTGACCAGCCGGTTGCTTCTGATCTGTTTTAATCAGAATCTCATTTTTATCCCAATGTTTGCTAAACGTCTGTGCAACCCATTTCTCATCCATAAAATAAGTATCAACTGCCGCAATTTTGCAGTCACAAGTTACACCTGAAGTCGAAGCATCCTCATAGAATTTTCTGGTGGCAACCAACACACCCGTAAGTGCATCTAACACATGCAGCATATACAGACTTTTTTCCGGTCGTGTCATAAGCTGTTTCTTGTTCGACAACATGGCGTGAATATATTCCTGAATCAGGTTGTTTCTCGACCAGTCGCCCCCTCCAACAGGAGGGAATGTCCTGACATTGGCTACACTTTTGTGATGTGACGCGTAATTATTGGGATCAAAATATGCATTGCGGTAACCGGTTGTAAGAAATTCCGTTGATCTGAAACTACCGGTAACCAAATCCAATTCTCCCTGATTCTGTTTTCCACAACTCTTGAGCATCATCGTGCCGGAATAGTCAGGGACTAAATTAACGAAAACGCGGGTATTTGCCGATTGCCGGCACATTTCAAGTGCATTCAAAGAACCCAACAAATTGATTGTATACAATTCTTTCGGTTCCACGCTGTCGATATAGCCACAAACGGAAGAAAGATGAATCACAATCTCCGGTTGATGTTGTTGAACAATGTTGTTAAAAGACTCAAAATCCCTTACATCGCCGATACACGAATGAATTAATTCATGTAAATCGGTTTCAATATACATATTGGGATACGCAGGTGGAGGCATGGAAAAACCCGTAAGCTTGGCTCCCATGTTGTGCAACAACATGGTTAACCACGAACCTAAGAAAGTCGTATGACCGGTAATAAGTATTTTTTTATCGTTGTAAAATTTTTTCAAATCGGCTTGCATGCATTAATCAACAGTTTAAAGAATCAGGTATTTAACAACAGTCTATCTGCGTTTTTTCTTTCCATAACCATAGCCATAGCCGTAAGCATATTTACCACCATACTTTTTGGATTCAAT
>JAKIYP010000121.1 GCA_022708505.1 Bacteroidota bacterium | reverse complement strand
ACCAGTCTATAATCATAGTCTTAGGAGTTATATCTCTGAACAAGAAATCAGTATATGCCGACTGGTAACTGGAGACTGGCGACATTAACATCACACAAACGCCAGTATCAGTATCTGCGCCAGAATAACCCGTAAAAACATGGTAAGCGGATACACAGTTGAATAAGCTACTGCCGGAGCGTCGTTCCCGGCGGTGGCATTGGCGTAGGCAAGGGCGGGAGGATCGGTAGTACTGCCAGCCAGCAAACCCATCAGGGTAAAATAGTTCATTTTCATCACTTTCCGGCCAAAGATACCCACGATCAGCAATGGAATCATCGTGATGAGTACACCACAGGCAACCCATAAAAGTCCGTCACCGTGTACGACCGTTTCAACAAATTTATCGCCCGAGGCAATACCTACACTGGCAAGGAATAAAGTAATCCCGATTTCACGCAGCAACAGGTTGGCACTTTGGGTTGTATAGGTGATGAGCTTTAATTTGAATCCGAACCGTCCCAACAAAATGGCTACTACAAGCGGACCGCCGGCTAAACCCAGTTTCACCGGCATCGGCATACCGGGGATGAAGAATGGGATACTTCCGAAGATAATTCCCAGGAAAATACCAATAAAAAGCGTGATTAAATGAGGTTCATTCAGGCGGTTCAGCGTATTTCCCAATACCTCTTCTATTCGCTTGATTGATTCGGGAGAACCAACTACCACTACGCGGTCACCCACCTGTAACACAAGATCTTCGCTGGCAAATAAATCGAATCCCGAACGGATTACCCTCGTGCAGTTCACATTCAGAGCTCTTAATCTCAACGAACCTAGTGTTTTCCCGTTGATGATGTCACGGGTAATCACGATCCTGCGGGAAATCATTTTTACTTCCGATTCTTTCCAGTCATATTCAATGGCATCCCCTAACAGCTCTTTTACAGCTTCTGCATCCTCTTCGGCGGCTACAACTAATACGATGTCATTGTTATGTAATACGGTTTCGCCTTTCGGGATGGAGTACTCACCTTCGTGAAAAAGTCTCGAAATTACAAATTGTCTTCCGATTAACTTACGTATCTGTACCAGATTCTTCCCGTGAATAGCTTTGGAGTGAATCTGCAATGTCATTATTTTTGTTCCTTCAGTAGAACTGCTGTTCTCTTTGAATTTCTCGTGTTCTTTTTCCATGCTCACTTTGAACAGTACCCGGATGATGATAAGTGAGAAGATAATCCCGGTTACACCAAGTGGATAGGCGACTGCATAACCCAGGGCAATTTGCGGGATTTCAGTAATTTGTCCGGCATCAAACAATTGTCTGAGCGCTTCCTGCGCGGCTCCGAGTCCCGGCGTATTGGTAACTGCTCCCGAAAGGATCCCGACAAACATCGACATGGGGATTCTACCGGCAAAAATATAATAAAGTGCGATGGTAACACCAACTCCCAGCAAGACAACGCTTGCTGCCAGCAGGTTTTGTTGCATGCCGCCTTTCTTAAAGGAAGAAAAGAATCCCGGTCCTACCTGCAATCCGATAGAATATATAAAAAGTATGAGTCCGAATTCACGCATGAAATGCATCAGTTCAGGATTGGCGCTAAAGCCAAGATGTCCGACCAGAATGCCGACAAATAAAACAAAAGTAACCCCCAGCGAAACGCCGAAAAATTTCACTTTTCCAATCATTACACCCATCGCGATGACAAATGCATAGAGTAAAATCGTGTGCGCGATGCCTTCTTCCGTAAACAGAGAAATTAACCAATCTAATTCCATTTTTGTAAACAATTATTTGTGAGGTAGTTGTCTGAAAATAAACACAATCTTTAAATTGCTGCAAAGGTATGATTAATATTCAATTATTCAAAGAACAAAATTTTAGTTTTAAATAAATCCGACTTTATTCCGTGGCTTCGTTAACTGTTTCTTTTCATTCTGCAATTCCGCCAAAGATTGGTTAATAAGCTCAATTTGCATGCGGGTATCTTCGTTGATGTCGTTGTAGTCGGAGAAAACTTCTTCTATATATGTTTTGAGCTCTTTCATTTCGGCTTGAAGTGTTATAATCTTATCGTCAGGATTTTTGAGTACTACCTGACGAATCGCAATAAAGGCACGAACGAGTTGAATGTTGATTTGTATTGCAATGGTACTTTTTAATATACTTGACAACATAGTAACTCCATGTTCGGTAAAAGCATAAGGTAGAGCGGTATTTGGTCTTTTTGATTTCGATGTCATCACAATTTGTGATGACATCATTTTCCATTCAGATTCAGTTAATTGAAACATGAAATCTTCTGGAAACCGTTCAATGTTTCGCTTGACTGACTGGTTAAGTACCCTTGTTTCGACTTTATATATTGCTGCCAAATCAAAATCCAGCATTGCCACGCCTTGTTCTGTAAATGCAAAAGGTTTATATCGTACTCCTCCCCAACTTGAGGACGCAATTTGCGTCCTCAAGTTTTTCCATTCTATAATTTCAAGTTCAAACATAAAATCAGATGGGAAACGGGTGATATTCCTTCTTACAGATTCTTTCAGCCGTTTTGTTTCTACACCATAAAGTTCCGCCAGATCAAAATCCAGCATTACCTTCTGATTCCTTATTTCATAAATTTTGTTTTGAATCGTAATAGGTTGGAGTTGTAAATCTTCAGTCATAAAAATTAAATAGTTATGTTGGTTTAGGCTTAGAAACTAAGATGTCAGAATCTTTTAAATGCAGCTTCC
The DNA here is from genome assembly GCA_022708505.1 of Bacteroidota bacterium. Classification (GTDB taxonomy): domain Bacteria; phylum Bacteroidota; class Bacteroidia; order Bacteroidales; family Paludibacteraceae; genus Paludibacter. Next base: position 1,477 of record JAKIYP010000121.1, on the reverse strand, counting down.
GTCGCCATTGATGTGTAAACAATTATAGATTGCAAAAGTAAAATTATTTCTTCGTAATGATAAAGGTGTTTACTGAAAATTAACAGGAAAAATGTTTGATTTGTGAATGGTTTAGGGCAAAGCTTTCAGCAAACTATTAAGCCTACGTTACAAACATTTTTCAATCAGCTAAAAATAAACTATTTTTGTAGTCGTTTTAATTTTCTGAAAAAAGTTCAGCCCATGTCTGCAAGTAATCAACAAAAAAAGAAAGTCTTGTTTATCGATCGCGATGGTACGATTATCATAGAACCACCAGTTACCTATCAGGTTGACAATCTGGAGCAACTGGAGTTCTTGCCCGGTGTTATCCGCAACCTGTATTTCATCCGGCATAAATTAGATTTTGAATGGGCAATGGTGACCAATCAGGACGGACTGGGCACACCCGGTTATCCGCAGGCTCTTTTCGATACGGTGCAGGGAAAGATGATGCAGGTACTCAATAATGAAGGAATTAATTTTGATAAAATCTTTATTGATAAATCTTTTCCGGAGGAAAACCTGCCGACACGGAAACCAGGGACAGGGATGCTGAAAGAGTATTTTGCTGATGCTTATGATTTGGAACATTCTTTTGTTATCGGCGACAGAGTTACTGATGTTGAATTAGCAAAGAATCTGGGTTGTAAGGCAATATTTATAAGTGGAGATGATAAGGTGTTGGAAGATAACGGATTGCAGGAGTGTTGCGCCTTGCAGACAATTTCATGGGATCGCATTACTGAATTTTTGTTTGCTGGAGAAAGGGTTGCTACAGTTCAGCGTACAACCAAAGAGACGGATATTTTTGTGAAAATCAACTTAGATGGAAGTGGAAAAGCAGATATCAATACCGGCTTGAAGTTCTTCGACCACATGCTGGAACAAATCGGTCGCCATGCCGGTTGTGACCTGACTATCCATGTAAAAGGAGATTTAGAGGTAGATGAACATCACACAATTGAAGATACCGCCCTTGCCCTGGGTGAAGCGCTGTCAAAGGCTATCGGCGACAAAAGGGGCATTGAACGTTATGGCTTTACCTTGCCGATGGATGAAAGTCTGTGCTCGGTAGCACTGGATTTCGGTGGTCGCCCCTGGTTGATGTATGATGTGCAATTCAAACGGGAATACGTAGGAGATATGCCAACGGAAATGGTTATGCATTTCTTCAAGTCACTGAGTGATGCTGCCCGGATGAATTTGAATATCAAAGCAGAAGGAGAAAATGAACATCACAAGATTGAAGGAGTCTTCAAAGCATTGGCAAAATCAATCAAAATGGCGGTGAAACGGGATATTTATCAGTATGAATTACCTTCGACAAAAGGAACGCTATAGCTAATAACTAATAATGCGAATCAGGAGTAGAAAGGTTATATTATCAGAAGAATTTGAAACATGAGCGAATGTATTCTTGCTTCGTTTACGAAGCAAAGTTTTGTAACCAGTAAGC
>JAKIYP010000120.1 GCA_022708505.1 Bacteroidota bacterium | reverse complement strand
CGGCAAAGTCTGGAGTATTCAAAGAACCATTTCGCGGCGGTATGTCTGCAACCCAAAGCCTGGCTGAAAGATAAGTTAGAGAGACGTCACGAGTTAGCCCGATTTATCGTGGAATATCTTTATGATAAAAGTAATATGTATATTACGGAAGCTGATGCCGATAAAGAAGAAGTGTTGATGGAATTTTCGGTGCATGAGCTGAAATCGGCTTATGAAGCGGGCTTGAGTCTGTTTAAACAAGACATCAGTATTGTTGATATCGAAGATGCGTTGTTTTATTTGTCGAAAATTGAAGCGATAAAAATCGAGGGTGGTTTTCTGGTGGTGTATAACAGGCTGACGATTGAGCGTTTAGAGCAGAATAATAAAAAGCAATACACCAAAGACGATTACGAAAAGCTGAATCAGTTTTATGAAAACAAGGTGCAGCAAATACATATCGTGGGCGAATATGCCCGAAAAATGATTGATGATTACCGCGATGCGTTGCAGTTTGTCGAGGATTATTTTCAGTTGAATTATGCTTCATTCCTGAATAAATATTTCCCGGGGAGTAAAGCCAATGATTTGAAATTGAGAATGATGCCTGCCAAATTCCGGCAGCTTTTTGGTGAACTTTCGCCCACGCAGTTGAAAATCATCAACGACAATGAATCGAAATACATCGTGGTAGCTGCCGGTCCGGGTAGTGGAAAAACCAGGGTGCTGGTGCATAAATTGGCTTCGCTCCTGTTGATGGAAGATGTGAAACACGAGCAACTGCTGATGCTCACTTTTTCGAGGGCTGCCGTAACAGAATTTAAAAAGCGGTTATTCAAGCTGATTGGCAATGCCGCTCTTTTCATCGAGATTAAAACTTTCCATGCTTTTTGTTTCGATTTGTTGGGAAAAGTCGGTAGTCTGGAGAAATCGGATGCGATTCTGAAAACCACTGTGGAGAAAATCAAAAACAAGGAGGTGGAAGTCAGCCGGATTACCAAAACGGTGTTGGTAATCGACGAGGCACAGGATATGAACGAAGATGAGTTTACCCTGATTAAAACCTTGATGGAGCAAAACGAGGAAATGCGGGTAATCGCGGTGGGCGATGACGATCAGAATATATTCGAGTTCAGGGGCGCCCATTCGAAGTACCTCGGGATGTTGCTGCAGGCTAAAGAGGCTGTTAAACATGAGTTGGTTGAGAACTACCGGAGTAAAAATAATTTGGTTGAGTTCAGTAATCAATTTGCCAAACGTATCCGGAACCGGTTGAAAGATACACCGGTTATTGCCAGGCAAGCCGACAACGGGAGTGTCAAAATTGTTCGTTATCAAAGCGATAACCTGATTGTCCCGCTTGTGAACGACATCCTTGCCACCGGACTTACCGGCACTACCTGCGTACTTACCAGAACCAACGAGGAAGCCCTGCAAATCACCGGTTTGCTGTTAAAGAACAAGATGCCGGCTAAGCTGATTCAGTCCAACGATGGGTTCTATTTATCTCATCTGGCTGAAGTCAGGTATTTCTTGAACCAATTGAACTTAGCTGATGATGTTTATATTATCCCTGATGAAGTGTGGGAAAGTGCCAAGCGAGTGCTTCACGATGAATATCGCCGGAGCAATAAGCTGGAGATTTGTCTCAACATCATCCGCGATTTCGAAGCCACGAATCCTAAAAGGAAATACAAATCTGATTTGGATGTGTTCATCCGTGAATCGAAGTTGGAAGATTTTATGGGCGAAGCCGGAGAAACGGTTTTAGTATCCACCATCCATAAGGCAAAAGGAAAAGAATTTGATCATGTGTTTCTGATGCTGGATAATTTCATGCCGGATACTGATGCCGAAAAACGGTTGTTGTACGTGGCTATGACACGAGCCAAACAGCGCCTGACCATTCATCTGAATTCCAATCTGCTAGATAATTTACGTCCCGTTGAAAATATGGAACGGCTTGTTGACTCGGGCGATTATAATCAGCCCGCTGAAATCGCGATGCAACTGACGCACAGAGATGTATGGCTTGGTTATTTTATCCGCAGACAAAGCACTGTCTCGCAACTGATGAGTGGAGACACCTTGATTCTCAATGACGAAGGGTGTTCGGATTCCAAAGGACAACCTGTGTTGAAATTCTCTAACCGATTTGTAAAGCAACTTGAATCCATGAAGGCAGCGGGTTACGTGATGAAATCAGCAAAAGTAAATTTTATCGTGTACTGGCTGGATGAAGACTCAGAACAGGAAGTGAAAATCGTGTTGCCTGAGTTGTGGTTTGAAAAACAAGGATAATACTCACCTCTCCATCGCCCTCTCCATCGCCCTCTTCCTCATCTCCTCCGGCATTTTCTCAATGGCGTACCGCAAGGCTGTGCGGGGCATAATGGCTTTGTGTCGCATCACGTAATCAAAGACTTCCTGCTGGTTCGCCTGACTGGCTGCTTTTAGCATCCAGCCATAGCCTTTTTGGACTAAATCGTCCTGATCTAAAAGCAGGATGTCGGCAATTTCAAAGATATCGGATAGGAATTTACCTTTTCTGGCAGGGACAATCAGACTTACCGCTGCCGCCCGTTTCACCCAACGGTTATCGGAATGCGCGAATGCTTTCAGTTTGGAAAGATATTTCGGATACTTTTCGATGAATTCGCCAACTGTGTGGTTGCAAAGTGTGTCGCACGAAGCCCAGTTGTTCACGTATTGGTTAATCCATTTTTCGAAGACCTCAAAGTCTCCCGGCTCGTATTGTTTGCGGACATTGTATGACCAGTTGCAGGCGATAAACGATTCTTCCAGATAACCGGATTGCCACAGCTGTTCGCAAAGTGACAGAATTACGCTCTTTGGCTCGTTTTCAATCTGTTTGTAAATTTCCTTGCCGATTTTGTCTACTGTTGGTACTTTCACGCCGTAGGACACAATCTTTTCTTTGAAAAATCGCTGACTGGTCTGCACGGTGTTTTCATCGGTGCTGGCTTTGAGTGCTGCTCTGACTTGTTCAAGGATGTTTTTCATAAGCGTGTTATTATCGTTGTTTTGTATTTTAAATCACCTATTTCAAATGTTTCTACGAGCAATTGTTTGTTGTTCAGATGCATCTCGATGAAAGGTATAGCCGGGGCGTAGTGAAATTTACCTCCGGGTTTTAGCGAGTTCAGTATTTCCATATATTTTTTGGCATATCCAATATAATTGCCATCCTTTCTTAAATGATGATGGGTGAAGTGATTAGAAAATCCGAGGTTACTCACGATGGTTCCCCATTTTTCCACTCCATAGTCGTACTCCAGCCAGTCAGCATTTATTAGGTAATCATTTGAAAAGGAGAATCTGTCAATCCCTTTTGTGGTAACGCTAAGCTGATTTAAATAGCGAACTAAATTTCCTTCCTTGCCGCACCCGATATCCAGAACCGGCAGTGATAAACTTTCTGGTATAATTTTTAATATCTCTAATTGAATTTCAGGAGAATATTCAAAGCAATTTACCGGGGTGATTTGGGGTTCTTCAGTCAAATATATTTGTTCTGCAAAAGAATTATTTTTCTGTAACCACTTTTTTAGATTTGAATAATGTTGTTTTTCGATAAACTTGATTGAATTCCGCTTAATTTTTAGGCTATGTAATAACTCCCGATAGATTTCCCTGAGTTCAGTCTTTGATTGGGTGTTGAATGTATAGTATTGATTAATTCTGCAAAATTCTTCAATGGCTTTTTCAGAGGCATAATCTATAAGAACGGGTTCATAATCAGCGGGTAATTCGTGGATGTTTAAGATCGTTTTTATTGTACCATCTATAAACGTCAATTCATTCATGTTATTCTCAAGAAAAATATTCTTTCCCTGATTAGCCTGAATCTGGTCATCAATTTGTTTAATAAATCGTTCCATTTAGACTTCTTCAAAAAAGTTGAATGTACAAAGAGATTTTATTTCACAAACAACATCATCCTAAAAAGTTTCCAGGTGTTCAAATATTTCTCCACGAACTCCATTTCTTTTTTCAGTTCTGGCATGATAACTGCTAATTTGCGCCTTACATCCGCGATTAGGGTATTGAGTTCCTGACTCGGCGACAAGAGTCCGTATAACATTTCATTCGATGTAAAAGCTGCCCGTTCAGCATTTTCAATCAATTCCATGATGTATTTATCTTCCAGCGTGGGGTTACGGAATTGCTTGTTTTTGTGCGTGACATACAGGTTATAGTTTTCTACTCCGTAGTTCAGTGTATCAATGGCTGTATTGTATTTGATGGTCGCGATTTGCAGGAGGTTGTTGTTCAA
>JAKIYP010000044.1 GCA_022708505.1 Bacteroidota bacterium | reverse complement strand
AAGTGGAAAAACTGGGCGGTATGGCTGCTGCTATCGAAACCGGTATTCCTAAAATGCGTATTGAAGAAGCGGCTGCCCGTACACAGGCCCGTATCGACTCAGGTAAACAGGTAATTGTGGGTGTGAACCACTATCGTTTGGAAAAAGAAGATCCGATTGATATCCTCGAAGTAGATAATACAGCTGTTCGCCTTCAGCAAATTGAACGTCTCAAACAATTGAGAGCCAACAGAAACGAAGCTGAAGTACAGCAAGCGCTTGCCGCCATCACCGAATGTGCTAAAACAGGTAAGGGTAACTTGCTCGAACTGGCTGTTGAAGCAGCAAGGGTTCGTGCTTCCTTAGGTGAAATCTCAGATGCCTGCGAGGCTGTTGCAGGACGTTATAAAGCAACCATCAGAACAATATCAGGCGTGTATTCATCAGAAACCAAAAACGATACAGGCTTTCAGAAAGCTTGTGAGTTGACCGAACAGTTCGCAAAAAAAGAAGGTCGCCGTCCCCGTATCATGATTGCCAAAATGGGACAGGATGGCCACGACCGTGGTGCTAAAGTAGTTGCAACCGGTTATGCCGATTGCGGATTCGATGTGGATATGGGACCGTTGTTCCAGACTCCGGCCGAAGCTGCCAAGCAAGCCGTTGAAAATGATGTGCATATCATGGGTGTTTCCTCACTTGCTGCAGGTCATAAAACACTGGTGCCTCAGGTAATTGAAGAACTGAAAAAACTGGGTCGTGAGGATATTATCGTGATTGCAGGAGGAGTTATTCCGGCGCAAGACTATGATTTCCTCTACAAAGCTGGTGTTGCAGCTATTTTTGGTCCGGGTACTTCTGTTGCTAAAGCTGCTTGCACCATTATGGAAATATTACTGGAAGAATAAGTTATTATCTTGACTTATAAAAATATGTAAAGGACTGATCTGTTTGTTACAGGTCAGCCCTTTTTACTTTGGGTATATTTGATGAATAAATAAACAAAATATTTTTCTAGTTGTTGTAAAACTGAAGCGATAAACTAATTCGTACGAAATATACTTTCTGAAGAATCGAACAGCCGATGGAATCATCCACAGCCAATAATATTGAACTAATATTCGGGAACAAACAAAAAAGATACAGGTCCCTGATAGATAATTTGAAAGATATTGTTTTTCATGTCGACAACGAAGGGAAAATTATATTTTTGAATAAGGCCTGGGAAAGAATATTAGGCTATACAGTAGAAGAATCTTTAGGTGAACATTTTGATAGGTTTATTTATGCAGATGATAGTTTAATCGCACAGAATATTTTTGAGAATTTATTAAAACACGAAGGAGAATATGTTCCTCATCAGTTCAGAGCGATGACTAAAGCCGGGGTAGTCAGATGGGTGGAGGTTTTTGCATGGATCAGTCAGGATAATAAAAATAAACGCATTGGTATATTTGGTTCAGTAACTGATATCACGGAACAAAAGCACATCAAGGAACTTGAAGCGGAATTGTTGCAAGTATCGATTAAATTAACGGCAACTCCCGGTATTGAAATTCCATCCGCATTTAACTTTGCACTAAGCCGCATCGGTAAATTTTTTGGAGCTGATAGATCTTATATTTTCGAGTTCAGTTCCGATTATAAAACCATGAGTAATACCTACGAGTGGTGTAACGAAGGAGTAGAGCCTCAAATCCATATTTTGCAGCAAATTCCATGTGATACGATTCCCATGTGGATGGAAACTTTGCAAAGCAATCGTGAAATTGTGATTTCCTCTGTTGTCGAACTGGATGACCGCTGGAAAATAGAGCGTCTTACAATGAAAGGATTAGGTATACGAGCAGTTTTGATTATACCTATATTTGCAGAAAAGGTACTGATTGCCTTTTTAGGCTTGGATTATGTCCAGAGTTCAAAAAAGTTTTCTGCCTCGGAAATAAATATTCTGAAAGTTTGGGGCAATATGTTTACCGGGATCATCCTGAATCAACGAAAAGAAATACTATTGAATCAGACACAGCGGAATTTTGAGAGCTTTTTCAGGGCTAATAACGATTTTCTTTTTGTATTCAATGCCGAGGGGAAAATTGTGGAGATAAATGAAATTGTTAAGAAAAGACTTAACTACAGTTCGGAGGATTTGATTGGTCAGCCCATCGAATCTGTATATCCGAAAGAAAGACAGCTGGAAGCTAAAAAAGTTGTGTATAAAATGTATGTCGGTCTGATCGACAAACATACAATGCCTCTGGTATCAAAATCGGGAGAAATGATTCCGGTTGAGACCGTTGTAAAACATGGCTTCTGGAATGATACGCCGGCTTATTTTGCAATTAGCCGTGATATTTCGGGGATACTTTTATCGGAAGAAAAATTTTCTAAAGCCTTTCAATCCAATACGGTGTTAATGGGTATCATCAATATGGAAACCGACCGTTTTATTGATGTAAACGATACCATGATAAAAAAAACCGGATATGAACGTGAAGAGGTGGTGGGTAAAACTGTTCCTGAGTTAAATTTATTCCGTAATCTGCAGAAGTTTGATGTTGATTTTGAATATGTTAAAAACAGCCTTCCGTTTAAGGAAATTGAAGCGGATTTGGTCAAAAAAGACGGTTCAGTCATGGTCGGATTATTCTCTGCCGATTCAATTTATGTAGGTAAAGATCAGTGCTTGCTGATTACCATGATTGATATTACGAGGCGAAAAGAAGCGGAGAATGAACTGGTAAGGGCCAGGAAAGAGGCAGAAGAAGCCAATAGATCAAAGAGTGAGTTTCTTTCCAGAATGAGTCATGAATTGCGTACTCCCATGAATTCTATTCTCGGTTTTGCTCAACTACTGGAAATGAATAATGATTTACCGGATTCTCAGCGTAAAGGTGTAAAGCACATCATGAATAATGGCAGGCATCTGCTAAAACTCATCAATGAGGTACTCGATATGGCCAGAATTGAGTCCGGTAAAATTTCTATGTCGATCGAAAATATCCAGATACAGGAAACCATCAAAGAAGCGGTTGACATCATAAAACCTTTGATGAAAGAAAAGAATATCAGCCTGAAGTTGCTGGAAGATCTTTCTGAAACTGTTTTCGTCAAAGCCGATAAACAACGGTTGATTCAGGTGTTGGTAAATCTGTTGAGCAATGCCGTCAAATACAACAAACCAAACGGTTCTATCATATTAAATTTTTTTATTAATCCTGCCAATAAAGATTTCATAAGAATTACCATCAAAGATACCGGGGTCGGAATAGAAGATGCAAATATTTCGCGATTATTCATTCCTTTTGAAAGAATAGAAACGGAAGATTTTTCTCCGGAAGGTACCGGACTGGGATTGCCGATTGCCCTGGAGTTAATACATATTATGAATGGAAATATAGGGGTAAAAAGCCAGTATGGCGTTGGGAGTACATTTTGGGTTGATATTCCGTTGGCTGAACATCAGAGCCGGGACATGGTGAACCTGGATACTGCTGTTTCTGTTCTGTCGGATCCGGTAGAGCGGGTTGCGACCATTTTATATATCGAAGACAATCTTTCCAATACGGATCTGATTAAACAAGTGATGAGCAATCTTCGTCCTAATATCAAGCTGGTTTGTGATATGCATGGAAAGAAAACGATTTCTTTAGCTAAACAACACAAGCCGGACCTGATCCTGCTCGATTTAAATCTTCCTGACATTCATGGCAGCGAAGTATTGGGAGAATTGAAGAATGACGCTGAAACAGCTCATATTCCTGTCGTAGTATTAACTGCAGATGCTACTCAAAGTCAAATGAAAAAATTGATGCAAACAGGCGCCAGAGCGTACCTGACCAAGCCGGTGGATCTTGTTAACCTGTTGATTGAAATTGATAAATTTTGAGTTAAAACCACCTGTGTCAATCGACAATCAGTTTACTTACATATCTTTAAAACCCCTGTGTTTTATTGACAGAGTTTTACAATAAACCATATTATATCTTGTATTTGTCAGACTTTTAAGTAACTTTGCAGTGCAACTTTTTTAATTGTACTAAAAGGTCTTGTCGATACCTCATATATGGATGAAAAATCACTGAATGCCATCTTAAACAGTCCTATCCTGGGTTATGCCTATCATCGTATTGTGTTGGATGATAAGGGGATGCCCGTCGATTATGTTTTTCTCGAAGTAAATAAAGCGTTTGAAAATCTGACAGGATTAAAAAGAGAAAATATTCTGAATAAATCCATTAAGGAAACATTACCCGGAATTGTAGAAGGAGATTTTGACTGGATTGATTTTTATGGTGAGGTGGCACTGAAAGGGTTGGAAAAGAACTTTGATCAGTATTCGCTGCCATTGGATAAATGGTACAGAGTGCAGGTTTATTCTCCCGAGAAAAATCATTTTGCAACCATCTTTATCGATATATCCGACTCAAAAAAGACAGAAGAAGACCTTAGAAAAAGTGAGGAAAAGTACCGGAAACTGATTGAAAATAGTCATGAAATAATCTACCAGCTTTCTAAAGAAGGTCATTTCCTGTTTGTATCTCCTGCGTGGACTTATATGCTGGGGCATTTACCCGAACAAGTTGTTGGGCACTCGTTTACAGAGTTTGTGTATGAAGAAGACTGGGAAAACTGTTTCGCTTTTCTGAATAATTTGCTGGTAACCGGAGAACGTATATCAGGTGTCGAATATCGTGTAAGACATATAGATGGTTCCTGGCACTGGCATAGCTCAAGCGCTTCGCCGATTTTTGATCATGAGAAAAAAATAATTGGTTTTGATGGTGTCGCAAGAGATATAACAGAGAAAAGAAAATCGGATGATTTGCTGCGCAAATTGTCTCTTGCAGTAGAACAAAGTCCGGTTTCTGTTGTAATTACTGATTTGAATGCCAGCGTAGAGTATGTAAATAAAAAATTTACAGATCTCACAGGTTATAGTTCAGATGAGTTAATCGGCCGGAATCCACGTGTCTTAAAATCGGGAGAGCACCCGAGAGCTTTTTATGTTGATTTGTGGGATACGCTTAAATCAGGTAAAGCCTGGAAAGGAGAATTTCATAACCGCAAAAAAGATGGTGATTTATTCTGGGAACTTGCTTCCATTTCGCCTATTACCAACGACAAAGGGGAGATTACCCATTACCTGGGAATTAAAGAAGATATAACGGAACGTAAATTGTCGGAAAAGCAACTACATAAATTCTCTAAAGTAGTTGAACAGAGTCCCAATATGATTTTAATCACCGATTTGAATTACGTTATTGAATATGTAAATCCTTCTTTTTCGAGAGTGTCCGGGTATTCTCAGGAAGATATTGTCGGCAGGCAGTATAAATTTCTGAAGTTGGCCATGGCAGATGAGCCGGAATATGAAGAATTATGGACAGCATTAAGAGAAGGCCATGTATGGCATGGCGAAAATATTGACAAACGGAAAAACGGAGAATTATACTGGCAGGATGTATCTATTAATCCCATTTTAGATGAAAATGGCCAAACCATACATTTTGTATCTATCATGCAGGATATCAGTGGCAGAAAGAAAGTGGAGGAAGAACTTCAGGAATTAAATCTGAGTCTGGAACAGAAGGTGATGGAAAGAACATCAGAGTTGTCTATTACCAATGAGTTTTTGATGAAAGAGGTAATTGCCCGTAAAAAACACGAAACGGAGCTGAAATTAGCCAGGAATGAGGCAGAAAAAGCAAACAAGGCTAAAAGTGAATTTATTTCAAGGATGAGTCATGAGCTTCGTACCCCGATGAATTCAATACTGGGTTTCGCACAGTTATTCTCAATGGGTGAATTGTCACCTGTACAGCGACGTGGAGTTGATCATATTCTGACCAGTGGTAATCATCTTCTGAAACTAATTAATGAGGTGCTTGATATTTCCAAAATTGAAGCTGGAAAAATGTCGTTGAGTGTTGAACAAATAAAGGTGAAGGAAGCGATTTCAGAAGCCATAGATTTGGTGCACCCGCTTACAATCAATCCGCAAATTACAATTTGTTATATTCCGCACGAAACGGATGACTTATCTATAAAAGCTGACAAACAGAGGGTGATTCAGGTATTGGTAAATATCCTGACCAATGCAATTAAATACAATAAGAAAGGTGGAACTGTAACAGTCGAAGCTTTTGTTGAATCGGGAGATGTTGCTGAAGATGATAGGGTTAAAATTGCCATAAAGGATACTGGCGTGGGTATTGCCGAAAAAGATATCAATAAATTATTTATCCCGTTTGAACGACTTGCCAATACAGAAATGCAGATTGAAGGAACTGGCCTGGGTTTGTCAATAGCAAAAGAACTGACAGCCTTAATGGATGGCGAAATTTCTGTTCAAAGTAAGTCAGGTGAAGGTAGTACATTCTTCATTACGCTGCCTCATGTTAGTCATGATAAGCTGAATTTATCAGGGTTAAACGGGAGTGATGTTGTTAGCAGTAATAATAAAAAAGCGAAGGGTACGGTTTTATACATTGAAGATAACCATTCCAATATTGAACTGGTCGAGCAGGTGTTGACAACGCACAGGCCCGATATCAAACTGATTTGTAGTAAATACGGAAAACAGACTATTGACCTAGCGATTGAACATGCTCCTGATTTGATTCTGCTCGATCTTGACTTGCCAGATACACACGGCAGTGAAGTAATCCGGGAATTGAAGCAGCATAGACAGACCAAACACATTCCGGTTGTCATCATCAGCGCAGATGCCATGCCGTACCGGATAAAAAGCCTGATGAAGTCAGGAGCAGAACGCTACCTGACAAAACCGTTGGATGTGCTGGAACTCTTGCAGGAAATCGATAAATACCAGAAAAAATAAGAATGAATGTTGTGTAATTTGTTTAAATAAAATTTGTTGTGTTATGATTGAACATAATTTAAAAAACGCAAAGATATTGATCGTAGATGATCTCGAGTCCAATATCGATGTATTGAAAGGATTACTCGAAATTGAAGGCTATACTCAAGTAGAGAGTACGATGGATCCGCGCAAAGTAAGTGAGCTTGTTAAAACATACGACCCTGATTTGATTTTACTTGACCTGATGATGCCTCACATGACCGGTTACGAAGTGATGGATAAATTGAGAGAAGAAAGAATGAAATCGTTGAGTCCCAACAGATATTTGCCCATTCTGGTATTGACTGCCGATATCACCACTGAAGCTAAACATAAGGCTTTGAAATGTGGTGCGAAAGATTTTCTTTCAAAACCTTTTGATTTAATTGAAGTGAGTTATCGAATTAAAAATCTGCTCGAAACGCAATACTTATATCAACAACTGAAAAGCCGTAATCAGGTGCTGGAAGAGAAAGTGGTTGAGTTTTTGAAAATTATGGATGATTGGTATAAATAAATGCTCAAATTGCTGTTTTTTTTATGGAAATTAATCAATTAATTACAGTTAACCATGAAGTGTTTTCTGCATTTGAAAAACTGCTTTCACAGCTATCAGACAACATAAAACTGACTAAAGAAAATTTATCTGAAGTTATTAACTCAAAAGACACATATATATTTGTTGCAGAGGAAGATGGAGAAATAATCGGAATACTTACTTTAATCACATACCTTATTCCAAGCGGAAGAAAATCCTGGATTGAAGATGTTGTTGTTAATAATAATATCAGGGGAAAAGGGATAGGACGAAAGTTGGTTCAACACGCCATTGATCATGCAAGTGCAATGGGTATAACAAAAATAGATCTGACATCAAGTTTCGAAAGGGTTGTAGCAAATGAGTTATATCAAAAAATGGGTTTTAAGAAAAGGGATACGAATGTGTATAGATTAGAAATTAACTAGCTTGAAAAATATCATCTAAAATATGATGAAAAGCATGACGGAAACTAAATCACCTAATATCCGTTTCGGCATTGTCGGAACAAACTTCATAACCGACTGGATAATCGCAGCATCTAAACAGGAAACACGTTTTGAATTGGTCGCGATATATTCCCGTACACAGGAAACAGCTGATGCTTATGCTGTCAGGCATAACATTCCATATACCTTTACTTCGCTCGAAGAGATGGCAAAAAGCCCGCTGATTGATGCGGTGTACATCGCATCTCCCAACTTTTTGCATGCAGAGCAAAGCATCCTGTGTATGCAGTATGGCAAACATGTGTTGTGCGAGAAACCACTTGCCTCGAATGCGAAAGAGGCAAACCGGATGATTGAAGCTGCGAAGCAGTATAATGTCACGTTGATGGAAGCCATGAAACCCACGCTGACTCCCAACTTCGGTGTTGTGAGGGATAATCTGCACAGGGTAGGGAAATTGCGGCATTATTTCTCGTCTTATTGCCAGTATTCATCCCGCTACGAGAAATACAAGGCCGGCATTCCCGTGAATGCTTTTGACCTTGCTCTTTCGAACGGTTCTGTAATGGATATTGGTGTATATACCATTTACCCGATGGTAGTTCTTTTCGGAAAACCTGCAAAAATAAAGGCGCAGGGTATGAAATTGGAAACAGGTGCGGATGTGTTCGGTACGGTTGGCTTTGAGTATGAAAACGGTATGAATGCAACGGTTCTTTATTCCAAAGTGTCAGATTCCGTACTTCCGACTGAAATCCAGGGTGAATCGGGCAATATATTGCTGGATCGCATTAACCTCATTAAAAAAGTTAGCTTTATTGGTGGAGGACAGGCTTCAATGGGAAAAGGGATGCTGTCTAAACCGGAGGATATTTCCGTAGAGGTTGATAAAGATGAATATTATTATGAACTGAAGCATTTTATTGATTTGGTTTTAGCGGGAAAACCTGAGTCGGATATCAACAGTCATCAAAACTCTCTTATTACCCTTGAAATTATGGATGAAATACGCCGGCAACTGGGAGTTGTTTTTCCTGCGGATTAAAACCACAACTTTCCACACTTTTCCACATTTGCGTTTTTTGTTAATGTGTTCATAACAAGAGTTTTATTGTTTTGGAACAGCACTTGCTTTTGAGTAATCAAACAAATCAATAAAATTTACGATTATGAGAACAGTTCAATTTTTAGCTATTATTGCAGCGCTTGTATTCACAGCAACTTCCTGCGTAGAAAATACCGGTAAATATAAGACATTGGCTGCCGAACGTGATTCTTTGCAATTACAGGCACAGACCATTGAAGCTAATTACAATGAAACCATTGGCATCCTGAATGATGTGGAAGAAGGATTTGCTCAGATTCGCGAAGCGGAAGGCAAAATGATGCTGGATGTAAAACGCATCGAAGGTAACAACATCTCTAAAAAGGAACAAATTGCTTTCCAAATGAGCCAGATCAAAGAAATGCTGGCACAAAACAAAGCCCGTATCGAACAATTACAACGTCAGTCGAGCCAGCGTGGTAAAGAAAACTCGAGTCTTAATAAAACCATTCAGCGGATGCAAACCGAACTGGAAGAAAAAACAGCTTACATTGCTTCTCTTCAGGCTGAACTGGAAAAGAAAAATATCAGAATCGACGAATTGACAGCCTCGGTAGGACAACTTAATACCGAATTGGATCAGTTAAGTGAAACTTCAGAAAAACAAAAACAGTTGATTGAAAGTCAAGATGTTGATATGAATTCAGTATGGTATGTTATCGGAACGTCTACAGAGTTGAAAGCCTCACAGATTTTGACTTCAAACGGAATTTTCAGACCTAAAACAGTGCTGGACCAGAACTTTGATAAATCGGCATTCACAAAAGCAGATAAACGTAATGTGAAGGTAATTACTACCAACAGCAAAAGAGTGAAAGTGTTGACTTCACATCCTAAGGAAAGTTATAACTTGGTTACTGCCGAAGATAAAACCATTATGATTGAGATTTTGAATCCGGCTCAGTTCTGGAGTGTTTCAAAATACTTGGTGGTTCAAAAATAAATTGAGATAAATAGAATTTATAATACTTCTGACACAATGACAAATGACTCAAGAAGAGCCTGAACCTTAACCTGAAAAATTTCTTTAATACTTTATATTCAACTTCATCTGCGACTAAAGTGTTAGTTGCAGGTGAAGTTTTTTTATCTGGTTTTTTAATGAAGTTTTTTTGTTTGTTGTCGGTGAAATTTTATAAAATCATTACCTTTGCTTTCGATGAAGAAAAAGATATTGATAGTAGAGGACGACACCGCTTTCGGACTGATGTTGCAGAAGTGGTTTCAGCGTAATGATTACGATGCTGTTTTGTGCACCAAAGTCAGAGATGCACAGAATACTTTAGCTAATCAACAAATACATCTTGTGCTGACTGATTTACGACTACCTGATGGAGATGGCATCTTGTTGCTGCAATGGATGAGGGAACAGAAGATGCATATGCCGGTAATCGTGATGACCAGTTACGCAGAGGTGCAAAGTGCTGTGGCAGCGATAAAACTCGGTGCGGAGGATTTTCTCGAAAAGCCCATTGTGCCCTCCATCCTGAAGGAAAAGATTGACCAGGCGCTGAAGATAAAACCAACCCGGGAAAAAACTTCGAAAGATATGGTTGTAAAAAATGACATGGTGATGGGGCAGAGCGCTGTTGCACGGCAAATGTACGATCATATTCTGAAAGTTTCTCCAACTCGGATGTCTGTGTTGATTCTGGGCGAAAGCGGAACCGGGAAAGAATACATTGCCCGGATGATTCATGATAACAGCCCGCGCCGTGATAAACCTTTTATCGCCGTGGATTGTGGCAGTCTTTCCCGAGAACTGGCACCCAGCGAATTATTCGGCCACCTGAAAGGCTCTTTTACTTCAGCTGTTGAAGATAAAACCGGTGTTTTTGTGCAGGCTACTCAGGGAACTGTTTTTCTTGATGAAGTAGGAAACCTGTCGTATGAAGTACAGATGCAGTTATTGCGTGCTCTTCAGGAGCAAAAGGTGCGACCCGTAGGTGCAGCCCGCGATATCAACATCGATGTAAGAATACTGGCAGCAACCAATGAAAACTTAGAGACAGCCATTGCAGAAGGTCGTTTCAGGGAAGATTTATATCACAGACTGAACGAGTTTGCTGTATTTGTACCGCCCTTGCGTGACAGGAAAGGGGATATAACCGTTTTTGCCGCTGAATTTCTGAAACAGGCAAATAAAGAGTTAGATAAAAATATCTCCGGATTCACACCGGAAGCATTGGCAACGCTTGAGCAGCATCATTGGAGTGGAAATCTGCGGGAATTGAGGAACATGGTGCGCCGTGTGGTTTTATTTGCTTCCGGAGATATGATTACCGCCGATGAATTGCCGGTTTTTAATCAGCTGGCTCCCGGCGATGATTTAGCCCTTCAACCTGCCAACGAGAAACAGCAAATCGAACATGCCCTGCGGATTGCCAGAGGAAATAAAACGGTAGCGGCACAATTGCTTAAAATAGACCGCAAAACGCTCTACAACAAGATGCATCAATACGGAATCAAACTCTGATTGTAATTATTTGCTTCACATCCTCCTGCCAGCCGTCGTAAGGTTTACCCCGGCCGGCATCCATGCGTCGTAAGGCCTCAGTATCATATCCCAGTTGGGCAAACATGGGAAGCATTTTGTGGCAAATGGATTGCGCGTGATTGAAATCTCCCTTTTCTACTGCTTGTTGCAGCAACACTTGATTTTCAGCAGTTGAACTGCGGAACAAAATCATGATTTCTTCGTCATCTGCTGCCAAAAAACTATCTTCATTTTTAATGTTATCGGATTCACCGAAAACAGAACGTAAATCATCCAGGGTAAATGGTTTTGCGATAAAACCGGCAAAACCCATTTCGAGCGCTTTAGTTGCACAGAAATCACTTCTTCCAGTCATCAATATCACCGGAATATTACCCGCACTATTTAAAATGTCTAACCCGGAAATATCACCCATTTCCATGTCAGTCAGGATGATATCATAGTCTTGTTCCACTATCTGGTGACCGAGCTGTTTCAACATCCTGCGTACCAATTCATCTGTAATCTTGTCATCTTCGTGCAGTTTTATTTTTCTACTTCTGTTGCTGATAATATTTTCTGTATTTTCAGCAGTTTCAACGGGAATAATAACTTCAATTTGTGTTCCTTTACCGGTTTCTGATTCAATGTGTATCGTTCCGCCCAACATATCAGCCAGCCCCTTTACCACATACATCCCGAAGCCGCTTCCATGCGCCAGTGAATTATTACTTTCCACCCTGGTGAATGGTTTGAAAATATCTTCCAGTTTGTCGGCCGGAATACCTGCACCTGTATCCTTTACACAGATAATCAAGTTACTGTCATCATAACCGAGTTTTACGTTCACGTCTCCTTCCGGCGTGTATTTAATCGCATTGGATATCAGATTGATGATGATTTGCCTGATTTTCATGGCATCGGTGCGGATGCGTTTTTTGTCAGTCTCATGTTGCAATTGCAAACCTTTTGCAGCTGCCAGAGGTTTGAAAATATCAACGGTTTCTCTTTCCAACTGATTGATGTCGATGTCGGATAAAGTAAGCTGTAAAGTACCCTGTTCCAGGCTTGAGTACTCCAATAGGTTTTCGAGCATGGCCAGAATGTGTTTTGCTGCATATTGCATGTTGCGAATGTCTTCACTTTCACCGGTTTTCATTTCAAGGTAAGCAAGGATCGAACTGAGCGGGCTTTTAATATCGTGCGAAACAGATAACAACAACTGATGTCGGCTGTCCATCACCTGCCTGAGTTTCTCACGCGCCTGCTTCCCTTTGTTTACGTCATTGATGATGAGCAGAATGAAAAGCAGAATCAGTCCCAGCACAATTCCTCCACCGATAATTGAAATGCTGTAATTTCTGTTGATGGTTTCTTCACTTTGATTGATGGCTTCAAGTACAGAAACCAAAGTTTCTTCATGTAAACGCATCAGGAGCGCGGAAATTTCCGCAGAAATTTTCCGGTCGGCACTGATTAAAGTGCTTACCTGTTCTTCAATATCACGTATATGTTCTTCGTATTTCCTACCAGCCTTTCGGGCGATGGTGTCCACATCCGTCAGTATCGAAAGAGATTCTGTATTTGCCAGTTTAAGCGTGTCAACTCGTTGATTGGTAACGATAATCGTACTGTCGATATCCGGACTGAAAACATCTTTCAGTCTCCGGAAGAAATTTTTCTTTTCAGTTTTTTTTATGATGGTATCTTGCCGGATGGTTACCACATTGATGTCTTCTTTTACCGGTGGCTTGTATTCCTGCAGGCGTTTGCTGATGTCAGTCAGCGGATTCATTTCCGTAAAACGGCGGTTTAGGATATAAATGTTTGCCGCCTGTTTATTCATCAGGTCAACGATAAGTTGTAATTCTGCCTGCTGCATGTCGTTTTTTGCCGTCAGCAGGTTGATGAGGGAATCGACCTGAAGTATCCTGATGTCGAGTTGTTCGATGTAACGGGTATTGTTACTGACAATAT
Source organism: Bacteroidota bacterium (assembly GCA_022708505.1). Classification (GTDB taxonomy): domain Bacteria; phylum Bacteroidota; class Bacteroidia; order Bacteroidales; family Paludibacteraceae; genus Paludibacter. The sequence continues at coordinate 5,950 of JAKIYP010000044.1, read as the reverse complement.
AGCGGCTTCCCAGTAACTGTGTCTCACCAACCGCCTGAATCAGTTCGTTAGTGAGTATAAAAATTTCCTGCTGCATTTCAATATTTTCCCGCTGAAGCCTGATTTGGTTGCGTTGGTGGTAAATATAAACACTCAATGCAACAACAATCAGTCCGGTCAACAGGTATAAAACGGCAGCTTTAAAACCTATTTTACGTTCGATGTTCATGACACAAAGTTAGGGATTATTTTTATTGTCGAAAATCAATCCCCTGTTTATGAACCTTAAACCGTTACCGTAAATTGGATGTTCTTTTGCCGAAATACGTCTTGGTTGTCGTGCATATTGCTGAATTCCTGTAATTTGTTCTATTGCTTTGGCCAGTAAAGCATCGCGTGTGTCACCCAGAGGATATGCAAAATCATCCCGGATTCGAAAATCGGGAGCAAATCCATTAGTAAAATCACTCTGATGGTCTTTGTTGAAGTATTTCAATATGATAGGCATAATTGCCCATTGGTTTTTCTTGTTTTCCTCATCATTGATCAGTATTGATCCAACGTTTTTACCCACCGTGGTATCTCCAATCAACACACAATTAATGAATGGTTTCAGACCATTGATAACCATTTCGCTGGCAGATGCTGTGTTACGGCCTGTGAGAAAATAGATCTGTTGCAGTTTTTCTCCGGCATTTTGCAATGGATATGTATTTGCTGCCGGAGATTTGACATCGATGGCCGTTGCAAAATAATCAACAAATGGATTATAATTGTATTTCTTCTTAAAAGCTGCACTGTTAAAGTAATCAGTGTAGTTTTTATTGAATTCTGTATAGTTGAAAACCTTGTCTGATGTAAGTCCGGGTACAAGCATACTTGCCAGATTTACAGCACTCGACTGCAATCCTCCACTGTTATAACGCAAATCAACAACAAGATCGGTAATGTTTTCCTGATTGAACTTAGCAATCATGTTATTTAATTTTAAATCGTAGCATTTTGTTTCATCTCCCGGATCGTCGGTGAAAAAATTGTACACGAAATATCCGATTTTCTTTTGCTGAATGGTGTAAATTGTATCGAGATAGACCGGATCTTCTTTATAATGAGAGGCCTTCGTAATTGTGATCGGATTTTGACTTACAATTAAACCGTCATTATATTCAACAAAAGTAACAGTAACTTTTGATGACTCATCGTTAAAACAAGCAATCAGGTCACTGTAATTGTTGAGGTTAAGTTCTGTTCCATTAATTTTAGTAAAAAAATCACCTCGTTTGATATTCATCGTTGTTGCAGGAGTGCCCGGTTTCATATATAGCACCACACCCGTTACTTTGTTGTTGGCAGCGCTTTCCCTGAATAACTGAAACTCGAATCCTACATCAGTGTATGTGATGCCATTCAGTCTGTCCGCTATCTCCTGATAATTTTCAAAGATGGATGAAAAACGATCTTCACGGTTAATCAGTGTGTTAAAATAAGCTGACGGATTGTCGTATGATGCTTTGTAAGTTGGTAACTCGTCACTCCAGTAATATACTGCCGACATGTAATCATAGACCCAACGGTTAACATAGCGGTTCAGATCTTTCTCTGTTTTAATGTCATCAACGCAAGCGGTTAATGTGAGAGTCAGGCACAGGAAAAAAATTAAATGTTTCATGTGTTTATAATTTATTTTTTATGGTCACATGGAACTCACAAAACAAAATTTAAACATTCCCCTGTGGGTCAAAATTGTTTAAATTTTGCCATGTTCGTTTCATAAGGTTAAATTTCTAATGTGTTATTAAATTAACATAAAAACCAGCTACAATATTAATCATTTGAATTGAAGTTACAATATATACAATGATTATTTTTTATTTTGAGGTAATGAAGGAGATCTTGAAAACTTATTGAAACAAATAATAAACGTATCTTTGTGCTGAAAAAACCGATAAAACAATATTCAGAATACATGCTGATCAGATACGATTTACCACATAAAAAACCAGGTATTCAACTTTTTACAACCACTCGCCAGGGCGGTGTCAGTGAAGATAACTATGCAAGTTTTAACGTGAGTCCCTTTTGTGGCGATTGTCCGGAACATGTCAAACATAATTTGCAGCGACTCTCAGAAAAAATAAGTATCTCTCCGGAAAAAATACTGATTCCGTATCAGACTCATGGAACTGAAATACGAAAGATTGACGCTGGCTTCATGCAGTCGGACAGTAAAGAACAAGCGGAACTGCTTCATGGTATCGATGCTCTTGTTACTAATATCCCGGAAGTTTGCATTGGTGTGACAACTGCCGATTGTGTGCCCGTATTCCTTTATGATACAATCAGGCAGGTTGTTGCAGTTGCCCATGCCGGCTGGCGGGGTACTTGTGCGAAAATTGTAAGCAAAACCATTCACTTGATGCTATGCGAGTACAACTGTAAACCAGAAGACATTCAGGCAGTAATCGGGCCTTCCATTTCTGTGCAGGCATATCAGGTAGGAGAGGAGCTATATACCGCTTTTCAGGAGGCCGGTTTTCCTGTCGACCAAATTTTTGTCCGAAAAGATACAGGTCTGTACCTCGATTTATGGAAAGCAAATGAGTTACTGCTTCTCAGCGAAGGCATTGTAAGCAACCGCATCGCAATTGCCGGCCGCTGTACCTATACCGAATATGAGCTTTTATTCTCAGCCAGAAGGCTGGGGATCAAATCCGGTAGGATGTTCAATGGAATTTACATACATTCATAATATTTATTCACCATCGTTTAAACCATTTCGACCTTATTCAGTCTATAGGGACAGCATGCTAAACAACAAGATTATTCATTTTAAAAAAGTAAAAGTATGAAAAGATATGTAACATTCGCGATGGCAGCGATTTTAATTCTTGGCATGACCTTGCCGTTACAGGCACAGGTTCGCCAGGCCGGACAAAAAACCGCAGCAGGAAAAGAAATGAGGCAACCGGAAAGAAAAATGATTACTCCGGAAAAAAGAGCTGAAATAATGGCTGAACAATTACAATTAACTGATGTTGAAAAAGCTAAAGTACAGGCTTTGTTTGAAAAACAGCAGGAAAAAGCAAAGCAGCGTCAGGAAGAAATGAAAAATAACCGCGAAGAGCAACGTGCAAAAATGGATGCTGAGCGCAAAGCTTTTGATGCCGAACTAATTAAAATCATCGGTAATGAAAAGTTTCAGCAACATCAGGCACAGCGTATTGAACGGTTGGAAAAAGCAAACAAAAAAATGAAGATGAGGGCTGAAAATCGTGATAACCGTCCTTACAACAAACAGCAACAGCCATGATCACATGATGGGATGGCAGCATTAAAACAGAAAAGCGTCCGAACTATTCAATACGGACGCTTTTTTAATTATAATTTTCTACCGATAAAGAAAACATATCCGTAAAAAGCACTGTATTTTTTATAAAGCATTGCTTCGTGGCGTAAATTGACAACTAAATCTTCCGCCATCGTATTTCCGGCATGTTTGAGCAGAAATTCATCCTGAATGGGAATTTGTGGCCTGAAAAAATTTTCTGTCCAACAATAATCTGGCAGAATGAAAGTGGCTACTGTTCGATATCCCGCATGCTGCAATTGCATCAGTTTCTTTGGTATCGTATTGATTTCCGGATAAGCCTCTACCCAAAAAGTTTCAATCTCTTCCGGACGGCTATCGGTAAACCAGCAAGCCTCCGTCACTGCGAGATATCCTCCTTTTTTGAGATACTTACGCCATTCGTTGACACCCTGTTCAAAACCGATGTTATAAATCGCACCTTCCGACCAGATCAGGTCCAGTTCTTCTTCCCCAAAAGGCAGTGCATCCATGGAGCCAGTGATACCCTGTACCCTGTCTTGCAGGTTCAGCTTCGCCGCGTTGCGGTTAAAAAGGTCGATAAAAAGTGGAAACAGATCTATCGCAGTAACCTTTCCTGGTGCGTGCTGTGCCAGTACCATGGTCTGACCGCCTGTGCCACATCCCAAATCAGCTATACGAGAGTCGTCCGATAAATTATCAATGAAACTCAGGGCTTTGATGGTAGCCTCCGGACTGCCTGGTCCCTGGCGTTCAACATTCGAAAAATATTCGCAGATTAAATTGAAATCGAAATCGTGAATGGTTTTATTTTCGTTACTCATGATGTTAAAATTTTTATTGATGCTGATTCTCATACACAGAGATTTGCATCAGTTGATTAGTTTTGGTATTAAGACATGAAAAGAACTCCGACAGGAGAATCTGTCTGAGTAGTACGAGGGGATAACCGGTGAAGCGTCGTCACAGGTTATTTACAGTACCAAATCCAAATTAATTTTAAACATCCAATGATTTTAGATGATGCAAAGGTAAAAAATTAGTTGAAAATAAGCAATAAAAATAAATCCGGTAAGCAAATTGATGTGATGCTTACCGGAAATTAATACAGCCAAATTGATTCCTGAGATTTTAAACTCAGTTATTTCATCAAGGAAGTCCTGATATAATTGAAGTTTACGCCCTAGATAAATGACGTTTACGCTCTACATAATTGAAGTTTATATAGAGCATAACGGTTGTTGTGCAACTGCACTCTGTGTCGCAGAGCAAGTGCGTTCTTTATCGTATTGCAAGTGCGTTCTTAGTTGTAGAGCAACATTGCTCTACGATGAAGAGTTAGGTAGCTCTTTTTAGAAAGTTTTGAAGTATAACAGGTTATTGGCAGTACAGAATTACTACCGGGAGCAGAATAGGGGAGATATGTTGAATTAAACACTAAAATAAACAGAAACATCAAAATAAACAGGATAAAATGATTGATTATATGCCGGAATAGTCTTTTAAATACTTGTAAAGGCAGTTTAAAAGGGTTAGTTTGCTAAAATTCTGCGAATGTAAAATGGATTTCTGGAATATCAAAATTTTAAACGGGTAAAAGGTATAAAAAAGCAGGCAAAAGATATAATTTTTAATGACTTGATACGCTATTCTTTTTTTGAAAATAATCGGAGGGAATCATCCCCGTAAATTGCCGGAAGTTACGCAGGGCCGTGCCGCGTGATCGAAAACCGGCAAAATAAAAGGCTTCCTGAAAATTCTCTGACTCTCCGGTTTCAATCTGTTGTAAGAAATCGTCGATGCGCAGGTGGTTAATGTAATTCGTGTAATTCTCGTATCCATTTTCGCGCATAGCCTGCGCAAGCGTAGTCCGGTTGGTAAATAGTTCAGAAGCCAGGGTGTTAAGCGATAAGTCCGGGTCACGCCAGGCATTGTTTTTTTTCATATAGGTGTCCAGCCGCTTAATCAGAGCGGCATTTTTGGTGTCAACAACGCATTTTTCAGTCGGTAAAACGACAGCTGCAATACCTGTTTCCACGTCTCCGGATTGTACCTCCCGTTCTTCAATATTCATTGTAACAACAGTCGGTTTCGCGATCAAACGATCGAACAGTTCCATGTAGACAATATAAAGACTGCATCCGACGCTAATATAGTAGTAAAACGTGTGGATAAGCGGACGATTGAAGATCAATACCAAAATATAGGCGATGATATTGATCGATAATGTGAAAACATATTTTTTCATCCATATACGATCCGAGTTGTGATAAAGTCTGGTGCGATGAATGAAAAACACAAACAATAAAGGGCTGAATATGAGCAGAGAGAGTACGATCCGGAACCAGACTTCAAATCCATTGGCATGTATAAACATCTCCGAAAGCGAGCTATAGGGAGTATATTCCACACCTGCCCATAAACTGACAAGATAGACACATATCAACAACAGCAGGATGGTATTCAGCTTAACAATCCGCCGGAAATTTAACCAACCGGGAGCAATAACCTCTATTGGATAAAGGATATATGCAATAATCATAAAGTTGGCTACCAACAGCAGGTTTGCTGAAACTACAAGTTCAGGTTCTTCTCCGTTGCATACAGCAATAAAGCGGGGAATGTAGTTAAACACGGAGAAAA
>JAKIYP010000119.1 GCA_022708505.1 Bacteroidota bacterium | reverse complement strand
AAGATCAAGCGATGCCGGATCAATGCCCAGCTTTGCCATATTTGCCGCCAGGACAAGACCATCGCCGCCGGTATCAAAAAGGATGTTTTGCCCTTCATGCTGGATCAGACAGGAAAATCCCCACGAGGCTTCTAAATCGTTGCGAGTTGTATAATTATCGCAAATAATAGTGATGGACGAATTATTTTTGGATTGCCGATTGTTCGTTTCCATACTATTTTCTCCTTTTTCACGGCCTTTAGTTTTTCCATTTGTCTAGTAACGTACACCTTTTTATGTCGGTAAGCAATGTGCGGATATCTTTGCTATTCGGAAGTTCATGTTCAATGCGTTCCAAAATATGACGATCAGCGGCCAGCGCACGTGCGGGAGCATAATTAAGGTCATAGAACCAAGAAGCGAGCATGACCACAAAATCCGTTACAGTTCGCAAGTTGTTAACGGAAACCGTTTTGGTTTTCAGAATTTCTTCCATCATGCCGGGAGTCAGTTCGCGGCCGGTGCTAATGTAAGGCAGCATGTCGGAAAGCTTGGTGAATCCGTTGCTGGTGACGGCTTTCATGACCAGCTCCATGATGTCCAGCTTATCGGCATCACGAATGAGCCTAAGAAAATATTTTAACCTTTCTTCAAGATTTGCAGGAATGTCCGATACTTTTTTGTTGTGATATGCCACAGCACAAGCAATGCGTTCCCAGTCATCTTCGTCAAAATGTTGTGGAATTTGTTCGTCTTCCAGTGTCCGGAATCCTTCCTGACCGTGATCCACCGTGACTGCGTCATGGAAAGATCCGTAACGGACGAACTGGGAAAAACGTCCGATATCGTGGATCAGTCCGCATCCTTCGGCCAGCAGGATGTCCTCTGACGTCAGTGCCAGTTCTTGAGCAATCAGACGCGCGTTTTCTGCAACACGCAGACTGTGTCGGTATTTAAGATCCAATGCTGTTGATAAAATGTGATTATCATCGCGAAAACGATTAGTGTATTTTTCAAACCATTCTTTCAGGAAGTTCTGCTCTCGTTTTGTCATGCGTTCCCTTTATAAGCAGAAAATTTAAAATTAATTTGTAATATTTTTATTGTCACGTTTTCATTACCGATTGTTTTATAAATACAACACACTTTCAAAAAATGCAAATATTTCAAGAGCGCTATTGCATCATCAGAGTTTTATGCGGAATTTCCAAACTGCCGTTTTTTAAAGCATATTGTCATCGCTTTTCAGTAAAACTTAGTGTTTGACAAAAAAAAGAACTATTGTTAATAAAATGAGAATGAAAACTATTCGCAAAAATAGTCATCCGATAACGGGAAAGCCGGTAACGACTCAGCGTAGCTTACTTTTGGAGATCATTCAGAAAGCCAATAAACATGTCGATGCTGATGAACTGTACCGGCTGGCAAAAAAAAAGAAGGCACGCATCAGTCTCGCAACGGTGTATCGTAATTTGAAATTATTCAAGGATTTAGGTCTTATTGCAGAGAGTAACCTCGGTGCAACCCATTCCCATTATGAAATAAAGAAAGCGGCGGAACACCATCATCTGGTCTGTTTAGGTTGTGGACGAGTTATCGAGTTTAACAGTGCGCTGATTGAAAAAGCTGCAGATAAAATTCAACGAGAGAATAATTTTTATATTACTGCTGTTCAGTTGAAGATGGAAGGTTATTGTTCCAAGTGCAAAAACAATCAGATATAATTATTTTATATTTGTATTAAAAATAACTGGTTATAAAAGAGGGTCATGTGAAGATAAAGATTCTAAAAGATTTGAAATCCGGTGAAAGCGGAAAAATAACCCGAATCGATGGTGGACACGGTATGGTCAGCCGGTTGGCAGCTTTGGATATCAGACCGGGGAGCATTGTAAAAAAGCTCAGTGCCGGCGTTATGGGGGGGCCGGTGACTGTCGAAGTTAACAGAATTCAGATAGCCATAGGTTTTGGTATGGCCAAAAGAATATTGGTTGCGGTAGAGGATTCTGCTTCATGAGAATATTGTTAATGGGCAATCCCAACGTGGGGAAAAGTGTTCTATTTTCCCGACTGACCGGTGTGCATGTTATTACGTCTAATTATGCGGGTACAACGGTTCATTACACCCAGGGGTTCATGAAACTGGGTGAATATCAGGTGGAAGTGATCGATGTTCCCGGTACCTATACGTTGGAGCCAACCTGTGAAGCTGAAGAAGTCGCACGGCGGATAATTGATTCAGGAGACATCATCATTAATGTTGTCAATGCTACCAATTTAGAAAGAAATTTATATCTGACGCTACAATTACTAGAAAAAAAAGTTAAATTGATTGTTGCTTTAAATATGTGGGATGATACCCGGCACCAGGGAATCAACATTGATTTGGACGGTTTGCGCAAGGCATTAGGTGTGCCTGTCATTCCGACAGTTGCCACAACCGGTGAGGGTATTAAGACGCTGGTTGAAAATATACCAAAAGCTGTCTCGCTTGAAATACCGGTTCGCAGCCATGAAGAACGCTGGGCAGCTGTTGGAAATATTATTGAGCATATACAGCAGGTTACTCATCGTCATCACACCTTTTCCGAGCGTTTGGCAGATGCGAGTGTCCGTTCTTTTTCCGGCGCACTGATTGCGATAATTGTTCTTACAGCGGCCTTTATCATTATACGCTTTATTGGTGAAACACTCATCGGTTATGTTTTCGATCCTTTGTTTGAAAAATTTTGGGTTCCGGTGTTGACCGGATTGAGTGTTCTTTTGGAAGGTAACGGTTTTCTCCATAACATTTTGGTCGGGACGTTGATTGAAGGCAACGTTGATTTTGTCCAATCCTTTGGTCTTCTTTCCAGCGGCCTCTATGTACCGTTCGCCATGGTCCTGCCCTATATCATTTCCTTTTACTTGGTTCTCGGTTTTCTGGAAGATACGGGTTATCTGCCGCGTTTGGCCGTCCTTGCGGATACCATCATGCATCGATTGGGGTTGCATGGTTATGCGATTATTCCTACCCTGTTGGGCTTTGGATGTAATGTGCCGGCCATTTTATCCACCAGGATTTTGGAAAGTAAGAGGGAACGGTTCATTGCCGCCACGCTCATTTCCATTGCCGTACCCTGCGCCGCTTTGCAGGCAATGATTTTCGGATTGTTGGGATCTCACGGCTGGAAATATGTCGCTATGGTTTACAGCACGCTGTTTGTGATATGGATCGTGTTGGGCACAATACTTCGTCAGATCGTAAAGGGTTTTACACCGGAACTGCTTATTGAAATACCGCCATACCGTCTTCCTCCTTGGAAAACAACCCTGCAAAAATTATGGATGAGAACATACGGCTTTTTAATGGAAGCCGTTCCCATGATTCTGGGCGCTATTTTGGTGGTTAATGTGTTATTCTTTCTGGGAGTTTTTGAAGTGATTGCCGATTTTACGGCGCCTGTGGTTAACGGGGTTCTCGGTCTTCCTAAAGAAGCGGTAACCGCTTTAATCGTCGGTTTTCTGCGGAAGGATGTGGCTGTAGGCATGCTGGCACCTCTGTCGCTTACAGCCGAACAATTGGTGGTAGGTTGTGTGGTTCTGGCCATGTTTTTCCCCTGTATAGCCACTTTTGTCGTTCTCCTGAGAGAACTTGGCATAATCAACATGCTTAAATCAGCCGCAATAATGATTACAGCAGCTTTAATAACTGGGGGATTATTAAATTTTATATTATAAAGAGTAACAGGTTGCTGTTTCAAAGAAATAAAGTTTATTTTAAAACGTTTTTTATATACTTCAAGTTATTCTTTATCCAGCGCTGCATTTATGATTTTCTGCATAAATGCTTTAATGTCCAAATTATAATTTTGTGCAACAGCTTTTACGGTGTCAAAAAGATGATTACAACATAAACATTCATCAGCCACTTCATCATAGCAATGAAAAACGGTTTCTGTCGAAGGATAATTTGCCACAATATCCAAAATTGTCATGTTCGCTGTAATTTTTGATTTAAGCGCATCGTCACTCATTTTTTCTTACCTATAGCATAGTTTCGCAGGGCTTTATGAAACGTGTTGGCTGCAAGCAGTGCGCAATGTTCCGATTCTTTGGGCATGCCGCCCAAATGTTCGAGAATGGAACTCTGATTGATTCGAATGCATGCTCTGATGGATTTACCCCGAGCCATGACGGTCGCTGCCGATCCGGCTGCATGGGACGTCATACATCCGTCGGTGGTATAGGCAATATCCTCGATTTTGTCATTTCTTATCCTGAGAAACATTTCCATCGTATCCCCGCACGGTCCCGTTATTTTGGCGTAGCCGTCAGGTTTTGTCAGCGTTCCGCAGTGTCTCGGATTGTTTCCGTAATCGACTACTTTATCGGAAAGACCGCCTGTTATTTTCTTCATAA
>JAKIYP010000118.1 GCA_022708505.1 Bacteroidota bacterium | reverse complement strand
AAGCACCGCTCCGTTCATGGTCATGGAAACCGACATTTTATTCAATGGAATACCATCGAACAACACTTTCATATCTTCCACAGAACAGATTGACACACCCGCCTTGCCTACATCACCCACCACCCTTTCGTGGTCGGCATCGTAACCCCGGTGTGTGGCCAAGTCGAATGCAACCGACAAACCTTTCTGACCGGCAGCAAGGTTACGACGATAAAATGCATTGGATTCTTCAGCTGTGGAAAAACCGGCATACTGACGGATGGTCCACGGTTGCATGGCGTACATCACCGAATAGGGACCTCTTAAGTAGGGCGGCAGACCGGCAGCATAGTTCAGATGTTCCATGCCTTCCAGATCATCTTTTGAATAAAAAGGTTTTACCGGAATCAATTCAGGTGTAAGCCAGTTTGACTCAGGCATTGTGGCAGCTTGTTGTGCTGCAAATTCATTAATTTGAATGTTTTTGAAGTTGGGCTTCATATTTTTTTAATTTAAACAATATTTTATCCGATAGGGAAAAGTATAAAAACAGCCACATCCCACACTGCATGAGAAATGATGAGTGGCACAAGATTCTTTTTACTGTACATGAACATCAGTCCCCAGAATGCACCACACACCAGAGCAGCCATTATCAACATGAAATTAAAAGACCAGATATGAACCAACGCGTAAATCAGTGTAGTAACGACGAAAGCAGTCCAGTCACCATATTTTACACCCACAGCACGTTGAATAAAACCACGCCAGAAAATCTCTTCGGCCGGACCAATAACCACGAGCAACAACAAACCTATTATATAAGGATTACTGCCGTCTTTCATGCTGTAGATGTTTCCAATCTGCGGTTTGGCAAAATCAAACCAGGCTGTTGACAGGTAATTTCCGAGATAGAAAACACCATACAGAGCCACAGCAGAAATCAGTCCCAGCGCCACATCTTTAGATGTAACACTGAATTGTTTCCAAAAATCTTTGGTTGAAATCATGCTGATCCAAATCAGCAAAGCACCGGAGACGCTCATAGTGAGCCAGAAATTCGTAATGCCGGCTGTCCAAGGCGAAAACATAAAGAACCAAAGTCCGGCTGCAAGCAATATCGCTAATAATATTCTGCTATTCATAATACTTTGGCAATAAAATTCAACACTGAAAACAGCAAGGAAAACATCATCACCAACTGAGCTGACATGGCATCAAGATCTTTGATAACCTCCGGTTTTTCAATATCCGCCCGCATCATCACTCTGATGTTTTTCAGAGCGACGGGGACAGTCAGCAAAGTTAGTAAGGTCAGCGGATGTACCATCCCTATGGCGTTCATCAGAATCAAAACGACATAAGCCCCAAGCGCCAAAATGACGTATTGAATCTTTGAACCCTTGATTCCCAGCACCATCGCCTGCGTTTTGATATTGGCCATTGCATCGTGTTTGATGTCGCGTGTATTGTTGGCGTGCAAGATATTAACAACCAGCATGGCAACGGGCACATTCAGTAAAATCACTTCCCAGTATAATTCACCGGTCATCACAAATGCAGTACCCATACCAATCAGGGGACCATAAATGATAAAAATCAGCAAATCACCGAGTGCAATTGACTTGAAAACATAGTAAAAATAAGTACCCAATACGCCAATCAAACCAATCCATAATAAATCCGTTCCTGTGAATAAAGTCAATATCAGTCCGATCAGGATGCCAATGGTCAGTAAAACAAATCCGAAAGACAATATTGTTTTCGGCTTGAAGACTCCTTCGACCAACATACGGCTTGAACCAAACGACTCTTTACGATCAATATTATTTTTATAATCGAAATAATCGCTGATCAGATTTCCGGCAGCATGCACAAATACAACCCCGATGAGAGCGATAATGCCAAACCACCAGTTAATCTCATGAAATACATGTTCCTGTTTAAAGAAAAGATACGATATGGTCAGTATCACAGGCATGGTAGATGCCGGGAAAGACCAGGGACGGGTTGCTATGACCCAGTTTTTAATTGGTTGTTTCATGTGTAAAATAATTAAATTCCTAATAGAGCATTGAAACCTTTCAAAGATTCCAACACATTGGTTTTTACATTCACAAAATGAACAATTCCAAGGGATTTTAGTTCATCGGAACAAGCAGGGGCGCCTGCAACAACCAGAATTTCGTTATTTTTTGTCAATTCAAATGCTTTTGGAGCCAGCTCAGCATATTCATCATCGCTCGAGCACAACACGATGATATCAGCCTGCACTTTACGGGCAGCTTCAACACCTGCTTCCACTGTAGCAAAACCAAGATTGTCGATCACCTCATAACCTGCACAAGCGAAGAAGTTACTGGAGAACTGAGCGCGCGCCAACCGCATAGCCAGATTACCGATTGTCAGCATAAAGGCTTTCGGTCGTTTTGCAGCGGTCTCTGTGGCAAAACGTAAATTTTCAAACTCTTCGGCAGCTCTTACTGTTTCCAGCGTTTCAATACCCTCTGCATGTTTATGTTTTGCTTTGTCGGTTGTTGTTTTACCTCCTGATACTTCAGTGAAATTAGGGAATTGATTAGTTCCTAGCAACACCTCTCTGCGTGATGAAACATTTTTCAATCGGGCAGCAGCCGTAGCTTTAATCGCTTGCTGTACTACTCCGCCTTCGACAGCTGTCAGGAATCCGCCTGCATCTTCCATTTCCAAGAAAAGTTTCCAGGCTTGTGCTGCTATTTCATTGGTCAGTTTTTCAATATAATACGAACCGGCAGCCGGATCTGTTACCTTATCAAAATTTGATTCTTCCTTTAACAACAATTGCTGATTACGGGCAATTCTTTCAGAAAATTCATCCGGTTTTTTATACACAGCATCAAAAGGCGATACAGTCAGCGAGTGCACACCTCCCAATGAAGCACTCATCGCTTCAGTTTGGGTACGCAACATGTTTACATTCGGGTCGAAAATTGTTTTATTGAAAGATGAAGTTTCAGCATGCGAACGCATTTTCATCGCGCAATAACAAACTCCTTCGACGGTATCCGGACATTCAGTTCTTCGGCAAGCAGGCTTATAAGCTTCCACAATCAGCGCCCACAACCATTTAGCCGCACGGAACTTAGCTATTTCCATGAAATAGTTACTACCCACACCGAAGTTGAATTTAATATTTTTAGCGGCTAATTGTGTATCTACACCTTTTTCAACCATCATCGACAGGTACTGGTTACCCCAGGCTAATGCATATCCCAGTTCCTGTGCGGCATAGGCACCAGCATTACTCAAACTGAGTGCATTTACATTGATAACCCGATAAAATGGTAATTTCGCAGCAGTCAACGCAGCAGCTTCCAACATCACTGCCATTTCATCAGCAGTAAACTTCTTACCACGTAACAACATGCTATTGATAGGGTCAAAGTTAACCGAGCCCTGTAATTCAGGGGCGTTATACCCTTTGGCCGTAAAATAATCAACCAGCAGATTTACAAGGTCAACCGTCCTTTTCGAACAGGTTTTGAAATTCAACTCTACGCAGTTAGCCGCGATTCCGTCGAGCAATGTTGCAATAAAATCAGCAGACAAGTCTCCCTTGTCGACGGTAAACCCGAGCGAGTTAACACCCCTGTTCAATAAATCCAATGCTTTTTTATTGGCAGATTTGGCGTCTTTCACTTCGATGTCCTGACGAACAAACCAATCATTATCGGCTTTCGTGCCCCGCACGAATGGAAATTTACCGGGTACAGCATCTGTTGTTTTATAGCTTTGAATATCCTCAGCACGATAAAACGGCAATACTTTAAACCCTTCATTGGTCTTCCAAACGAGTTTTTTATCGAAATCAGCGCCCTTTAAATCAGCTATAACTTTATCCATCCACTCCTGAGTTGAAACAGGTGGAAAATCAGCTAATAAGTTTAATTTTTTTTCTGACATAATTTTAAATTGATCTTATTTTCAAACGGCTGCAAATTTACTAAATATTTATTAAATTCCCATGATTTCGAGCCAATAACATTCCTGAAATTTTGTCCTGTATTTTTATACAAACTGAATTAAAATACGTCAAATCGGCAGGAAAAGCGCAATGGCTGATATTTTGATACAAAACAGGCAAAATTAAACAACAAACTATGAATACAACAAACAACAATCAGAACGAAAAGGCATTAAACAAATATGCCATTAATTTAAACGAACGAGCTAAAGCAGGTAAACTCGACCCCGTGATTGGTCGCGATGATGAGATTCGTCGTGTACTCCAGATATTGAGTCGCCGCACCAAAAACAACCCGATTTTAATCGGTGAACCGGGTACCGGAAAAACCGCAATTGCAGAAGGACTTGCCCATCGGATTATCCGGGGCGATGTACCGGAAAATCTAAAGAGTAAACAGCTGTTTTCACTCGA
>JAKIYP010000003.1 GCA_022708505.1 Bacteroidota bacterium | reverse complement strand
CGACTGATTTCATTGTCAGTACTATAAGTGTTAGCTTCATCTGTATTGTACATACCTTCATGTGCCATTGCACCAAAGTTCACGAAATAACGGGTGCGGGCGGTACCTCCCGATACATTCAGGTTGTAGCGTTGCAGGAATTGGTTGGTGTCGTAATACTTGCCTAACCAGTCCATGTTGGGATATAATTCTGGATTTGTTGCATTCTGATATAATGAAGGATCTGCAAATGGAGCATTGCCGTTTGGGTTATCGTTCAGATAGGCTTCATTGTATAATCTGGTGTAGTCGTATGCATTGAGGGGCTTGGGCACACGCAGGGGTTCCTGCGAAGCCAACTGCGCTGTGAATTCGATGCGGGGTTTCCCGATGATACCACGGCGGGTGGTGACTAAGATGGCACCGTTGGCAGCACGCATCCCATACAATACTACGGCGGCGGCATCTTTTAAAATGGTAATTTTGTCAATCTCGTATGTGGATAGTGAACCGAATGATCTTTCCTGACCGTCGACCAAAACCAGGACACCTTCGGAGACCGTACGTCTGCCACGGATCCAGTAGTCAGGACCTTCATTAATTACACTACCACTCGATTGGCGGGTGAAAAATCCGGGTACAATCCCGGTTAATGCATTTGCCAGGTGGGTTACCGGCAGGTTCCGGAACATTTCACCATCAATGGTAAAACTGGAGCCATTGTAGGTGTCAGGATTTACTTTTTTGAAATTCAAGTCAAGCAAATCTTCGTTATGGTTTTCCATTTGCTGAGCGAGCACAGGAGGTTGGATGCACAGGCATCCTCCCAACAGCAATGCACTCATGAAAATCCTCGTGAATCTTCTTTTTCTCATTGTGTTTAATTCAATTTTCGGGTTATCTGATAGTTTTAAATCGTGTGTTTCTCTTTGTCCGGAAGTAAAAAATGCAGCAGACAAAAGATTTATGCTTCTGTCTGCCGCGAATAAACTTTATTACAATACAATTTTCTGATTACCTTTGATGGTTTTCAGTACAAAAACACCATTTCCAAATTTAGCAGGAACTGAAATCTCATTGGTAACATATTCATTCATGATTAATTTACCCAGCGTGTTATATACGGTTATCTGTACCGGTTCGTCCACTACAATGCGACGGCCGATTTGTTTCACACCTTCAATCTGTAAAACAGGAACGGAACTTTCTATATATTCTGTAACCTCGATACGATACATGTTGATGAAGCGGACAGCCAAACCATCATCATATTTGATGTTGTTTAAACGAAGTTTAACAGGAGTGCTTGAGTTAACATCAAATGTCAGTGCTTCATCAAGTAATGCTTCCTGATTTTCATTTTTCAAATCATTTCTTTTTCTGAGTAAAAATAAATGGATTTTTTCCCAAGCTTCAGTTGATGTATTGTACTTTTCTAACCCTAAGTTAGTATTGTTGTTAGCATTTCCGTTTTTTACATGAATGGTAACTTTTCCAGCAGAAGCTAATTCTGGTAATTCAAAAACACCTCCCGGGTTTGTAAATCTGAATGCCACAGCAGTTCCTGTAGTCGGGTTGGCATGTGTCAGCCCTTCGCTGCATAATCCTGTTTCCAACACCTCAATGGCGCCGGACAAACGGTATTTGTTGAAATAGAGGTCGGTGCTGTTTAAATTGTTATATGCAGCACCACCACCGGTAGGTGCGGGAGTTGTGTATGCAACTGCATTGGTGGCATTTGGATTGATAGGTACGCCGAATTCGTCATTTCCGGGATTCAGACGTTTTAGTTCATCTTCCCATTCCTGACTCGAGAATTCCTCCTCCACCAGTTTGGTTTGTGCTTGTACTGTAATCATTGAACCGGCGATTAACGCGGCCATTAAGAGTAGTTGTTTTGTTTTCATGATGTTTGTTTTTAAAATTAAACGTATTTATACATTATTTTATATGCAAATATAGACAGATGCCTGTTTGAAAATTTTCAATCTTGTACATAAAAGCGTCACTTATGTTCATAAAACGCATAAAATAAGTGTTTGTTTAACAATTAGCTGCCGGAGGCAGTAAAGTTTAGTAACCAGTAAGCTTGCTTACTGGGTTATGGTGACTCCCTCACTATACTGAGCTGCCATAGGTAGCGACACTTTTGTTGCATAAGTTAGCTTCCTACGGAAGCCGTTATATCGGGATGTTAGATAACCAGCCAACAAGCTGGCTGGTTACTAAACTTTGCTGCCTCTGGCAGCAATCATGTGCATTTTAGAAGTTCTTCTTATTTCACTCTCCAAAATACATTTTCTGTACCCCAGATTTTGATTTCACTAAATATATCCCTTGCCTTATACTTGCCGGTACATCCATGATTTTTACATTATCCTGCTGATACAAGAGCGTACCATCGGTGTTGAAAATGGAGATGCGGGTTGCTTCGCTGGTTACCAGCTTGCGACCGTATTGTTTGAGGGTGGTGGTGATGGTTGGGTTGAAGCTGTTAATTACATCATTGACATTGGCGTAAAAATAGGTTATAGCGTCGTTCATGTCTGTTGTTGCCGTTAATAATTCATCTCTTCCTTTTGTGAAATCATTATAAACTGTATTGATTGAATCAATAACTACTCCCAATGAATCATATACTGCCTGAGGATATTGACCAGCACCAGTTCCTATGTTGCCTGCATTTGCTGAACGAATGGCTACAGCCGAATCGATGGATTGTTTTAAATCAATAGAGGCATGTTCTTCAACAGAAAACTCAAATATTACAAAAAATGGAACAGTACCATCAGAATTAGCTAAACGCAATTTAATAGGAACCCTGGAATTGATATCTTCGGTTTGGATCTGATCCACTTTACCGTCGATATTATTCCTTTTTTTGATGTTTTTGGTTGTTATTACAGTCCAAGTTTCATTTTCCCATTTTTCAATGTACAAAGTAGAAGCTTTCGTGATGTTCCCACTTAATAAATGAACAGTTAATAAACCTGCACTACTTATTTCAGGGAGTTCAATGTAACCATTGCCCTTGAAAGGTCTTAAACCTATTGGCATATATACGCCCGTAGAATCACCTTCGGTTATCATGACATTATGGTTTCCTCCGTCTAATGCACAAGTGTCTGACATTGGATGAAGTACACCATTGATAATCTCCATATCCCCGGCAATTTTGTATTTACCAAAATATAAATCGGTCAGGTTCATGTTTGTATAGGCATAATTTCCGGTTGGTCCCACAGAAGGAGTTCTTGCTGCATAAGGATTTAAATTTGGAGCATTGGGATTTATAGGTTGACTTAGTTCATCTCCACCTGGATTTAACCTTAACAATTCATCCTGCCATTCCGTACTAGAAAATTCCTCCGAAATCAATAATTTTTGTGCATTCACACACAGCGCACTTGCTGCAAAAACAGCCATTACAAGTAAAGTTCTTGTCTTCATAATAATTTTGTTTTAATAGATTAGTAATTAAAAGGTTGATTTTACGAGACAAATGTAATTTGTATTGCAGAAATTAACATTCATTCATGTTTTTAATACATGTACTTATGTTCAGATTTTGCTGCCGCTGGCAGCTGCTGTTTAAAGATGTACATCATACTTCCGTAAGCTGGCTGAATAAAAGGCTATGTCAGATATGTACCTGATTACATCGGTGATGTATAATCAGTACACCGTTGCAGTAAAAACATTACATAGTTTATTTGTGCATCAAATTGTAGGGCGTTTTTTTGTAATTAATAGGACATAAAACCTAAAAAAGCAGGAAGTTAAATAAAAAACAGTAAGAAGAAGAATACAAATTAGCTATCGTGTTTCCTCTATAAAACTAATTTGTTATAAAAATCTTTTGAGTTCCAAATTCAGATTGAATAAAATAAATTCCATTTCCAATGAAAGCGGGCAATTCCAATTCTGTTTCAATTCTTTCCTGATACAGCAATACACCCATCGTATTGATGATTGATATGTTCATGGGACTTGGTACCCGGATGTTGCGCCCCTGCAATGTGATTAAAGAAGCAGAGCGTTTGTTCAATCCCGAAGCACTGTAAGCTTCCGCATCTATCCTGTAAAGCTGGATAAAGCGGTCGCCACCATGAACCCGTAACTTAACTGATTCATCTATATTGACCGGATAAGTGATGACTTCGTCTATCGAAACAGCACTGAAATTGTCAGCCGGTTGTACCGGTAATGTACTGATGGTTGTCCAATCCTCCAGATCGTAACGTTGCAATGTTAATGTTGAGGCTAATGTCGCGTTTCCGTTGCGAACGTGCAGGGTGATGTTACTCACTCCGTTGTCCATTGTCGGCAACTCCAGGTAGCTTTTATTGCCCGAACTGGCAAAGCGAAAAGCAACAGCCCGTGTTTCGTTTCCGTGTATGATTCCGGGGATTGCACAGTTAGGTGTGTTGCCTTTGGTTACGATACCCCCGCTCATCAGGTATTTGTCGAAATAACGAATCGTGTTGTTGATGTTGGTATAAGCCTTTCCGATAGCAGGTTCCACGTAATTCGGATCGATGCGTTTTAATTCAGCTGCCCATGCTTCAGATGAAAAATCTTCGGAGATGGATGTCACTGATACCTCCGGCGGACCGGTAACCCACTTGGATGGTAAATACTGTGCCAGTGAATCAACCATGTATTGGTATTCAGGCAACAGGGCTAAATTGGTATGTTCACTTTCATCTTCGTTGATGTTGTATAATTCGTACTCACCATTGGCATATTTCAACAGATTCCAGTTGTTGTAATGCACTGTGAAATTGCCGGGAAGGTAAGTTGAAATAGATGGTTTATTCCATTCAGCAGTCTTATTTTCTATCAGTGGTTTCAGGCTATTTCCCTGCAACTGATTTTCAATTGGTGTTAAACCACAAATATCTATCAGGGTCGGGTATATGTCAATCAGGCCCACGGGAGTTTTACATTCCCCCGCCGTGTATGTCGTGTTTCCTTTCGGTGGAACAATCAGGAACGGCACATGATTGGCTTCGCGCCAAAGCGTGGTTTTGGTCCAGTGTTCTTTTTCTCCGTGGTGAAAACCATTGTCACCTATCAACACAATCCAGGTGTTATTGGCATAAGCCGAATTATCCAATGCGTCAAGAATCATCCCGATGCGATCATCAGCGAAAGTTACGCAGGCCATGTATGCCCGCAACATTTGCTCATAATAATTGCCTGATTCGCTCAACAGTTTGGTGTAGTCGCGTAAATTCAGGAAATTATTGAGGGCATATGCCGGAATATCATCCAGGTCATCGGCAGGAAAATCCGGTCGTTGAATGTCTTCCAACTTGTACATGTCGAAATACTTTTGAGGAGCTGTGTAGGGGTTGTGCGGACGATAAAATCCCATGGCAGCAAAGAATGGTTTTTCGTGCGTCTGACCCAGATACTGGATGATTTTGTTCGAGTTTCTTACATCCGGAAAATCTGTCTCAGGTCCCGTTTTGGCTTCAAAATTCCGCCACTGATGTTTGAGGTTATCGGGCAACACATTGTTATCAATCCAGGGACCATACCCTCCATCAATGGAAGACATATCATCCCACATATTACTCATCACTGTTGCAGCAGGTTTCGTGTGAAATATTTTACCGGCAGCCAGGGTTTTGTAGCCGTTGTCCTTAAAATGTTGCGGCATGAATACACTGTTGTTGGCAACCGGGTGATGTTCCAGTACATGATTATTGTGGTATACGCCTGTTACAAAAGGTTGAATGCCGGTTAGAAAAGCTGATCTGGAAGGGTTAGACAACGGTACGGCCGTATAGGCATTGGAAAAGTTGATGGCGCGTGCTGCCAGTCCATCCAGATTTGGTGATATTACCTGGTTGTTTCCTCCCAGATAACCCAGCCAGTCGCACATATCGTCCATGATGATGAACAGTACGTTGGGTTTCTCTTCCTGTTGTTTCAACTCGTTGGCTTGGGTCGAAGCCAGGGTGAGGCATGTGCCGAGGCTGCAAAAAAGGGCGGATTTGTTCATGTGGGTTTTATTAGATTTAATGTCTCCAGACACCAGACTTCTGACTGGAGTATGGTGACCGGAGACTGGTGTTTTAATAAATAACAACCGATTGATTCAGCGATCCGTGCTGGTTTTCCATCCTGACGATGTACAGACCTTGTTGTATCGATGCCGGGAGTTGTACTTGTTTTTCAGCTGTATGTGTGTTCCATACCTGACGACCTGACAGGTCAATTAACTGAATGTTGCTGTTTGCCTCTTGTTCAGATTGGATATGTATTGTTTTACCCTGTATGCGTATGCTGGTTCGGGTACTAAAATTGTTCTTGATACCAGATGCCGCAAACTTTTCAACGGTAACTTTAAAAACATTCATAAATCTTGCTGTATTCTTGTGTATTCTTAACGAGATAGGTGTTGAACTGTTTACTTCAAATTCGAGTTTGTGCTCAAATTCTCCTTCCGGATAGTTGTTTGAGCCGGGAGTAGTAAGGGTTGTCAAGCTGGTCCATGTTGTGTTATCATCTCCAAGTTTTTCGATATCAAAACTGGTGTTGGTGTTTGTGTTGGAGTTTCTTACGTAGACAGCTATTTTACCTGCGTTTGCAAGTGTAGGCAATTGGATAAAAGAAGGGGAGTTTCCTCTCAATCGTATTGAATGTGTAATTGTTCTGCCGTCTAAGCCGATTTGGGGTTCAGCAATCCAGTTGCCTGACCAGTGTCCGTTCAGATAAAATCCCTGAACTCCTTCGATGTCACCGTAAATGCCAGATTTAAAGGGGTAAGTCCAAAGATCAGTGCCAATTTCAGTAACACCTGCCAGTGGATGCATCAAACCCGCTTCTTCTAAGGTGTATGTCCATTCTTCAGATGAAAAATCTTCATCGAGCCATAGCTCCTGTGCATTTGTTAAAGGATTAAAAACAAAAGAAAAAATTGCGATAAATAGGAAGTAATTTAAATGTTTCATAATGATATATTTTTGATGTTAATAATTAATGTCTCCAGACTCCAGTCTCCAGTCTCCGGTCTGGTGTCGGCGACTAATATTTATAATATCATAATTTTTCTGTGTATGGCGTTGTTGCTTCCTTTTTGGTGAATTTTTATCACGTAATAACCCGTGTCAGGCAGCTGTACTTGAGCCTGATGTGTAAAGGTTTTTTGTTTTACTGTCGAACCCTTGATGTCATAAACCGAAAGTTGTGTTTTTTCTCCCTTTTTATTGGTTATGTGAATTTTCTTGTTCTGAACAATCAGCCTGATGTCATCATTATCAACATTATTCGTGGCATTGGGTTCGTAGGGAATGAAGTTTACATTTTGATATTGAATGTGTTGTTCGGCATCAGGATGTAATTGATCTGTATAGGGAGAATAGGTTTTTATGCTGAAAGAGCCATGTTCAGGGTCTAAATCAACAATTCTCAGCATACCATTTCGCATATCCTGACTGCCATCCACACCGCCCTGATAGTTAGCTAAAAATTGATACACCTTGTTACCTTGATCACCCTGGCTCACCAGCTCTCCGATACCTTTCCCGGTTACGTGTCCGCTGAACACGAACAGACAATTAGGATGTTTTTTGACGAGTTTATTCCACATTTCGAATCCATTGTTCGGATATTCATCCCCGGTATCGCTGCCGATGCCATAAGAGCGTGGCTGTCCCGGATGATTAGGGTTACTGCCGATAATGGTATTGTCCTGGAACATATAAGCATGTGTGTTGATAATTACATTGTGCTGCGGATATTGCTCGATGATGGTATTGGCCCAGTCGAGTACCTTGTTACGAGGTCCGAACTCCAGCGACAGAATCAGAAATTTATAATTGCGCCAGGTGAATGTGTGATAGGTATTGTCGACCTTGTTGTTTTCCTGCGTGCCACCGAACCAGGGGTGACGGCTGTATCTGTTGTACGGCAGATAAGCGTTCATCATATTGGTGTTTCTCACGTCTGCATGTCTTCCCAAGTCGTGATTACCTGCACAAAAAGTGAAGGGGATGTTTCTGCCTTCGAGTAAACCAAGTGCACCACCAGCAATTGACCACTGAGCTGAATTATTTAATTGTGTCATGTCACCCTGATTAATGACAAAGCTGATACTGTCTGCATGTTTGTTAATCCAGAAAGATTGTATGCCGTAAATGTGATTCAGGTGTGACTGATTGGCATAACTTTGCTGATCTGGTAATAATATTAATCGTAAGGGTTTTTCGCGAGGTTCTGCCTCAACAAAGGATTCAGCTCTGACGGCATAAATGTGGATGTTCCTGTTCGCTCCTGCAATTCTCAGTTTTACCGGTTCGTTGATGTTCAGAAACTTTTCCATCTGCATCTCAAAATTTTGATTGTAATGCGGTGGAATGTAAAATGTGTGTAAATCGACCCAATTATCACCCTGTAATTTTTGAATCTTGAAGTTGGCTTCATTGGCGCCGTTGCTGTTTTTGCAGAAAACGGTAAAGCGACCAATACCTGTAAGTTCAGGTAGCTCAATGTGTGAGGTGGTTGCATTGGTGATGCGAAAAGCCCATTTGCGACGCTGACTGTTGTTTTCGATGTTAATGGGCTGTGCCATGGAACCAACACCCGGATTAAAAGTGCCGAATAAACCATTGAAGTTGTAACTGTCGATGGTTTGGTTCTCTACAGTGCTTGTAAATTCAGTTTGTAGACTATTCCAGGATGGTTCCGGAAAAGCTGTTTTCCAATTAGTCGAATCACGCGTGAAATCAATGTTAATTAATTCCTTTGCTGAAGAGAAACTAAATAAAACGAACTGAAAAAGAATGATAAAAATGATTGTAAAATGCTTCATAATAAACGAATACTGATTTTGTAATTATTTCACATTACAAATCTAATCAGTTCTGGCATTAATTACTTGCACTTTTGTTTAGTTTATCTTTACTCATGTTCAGAACTGTTGATTTTAATATGTTATATAGCATGTAAAAAAAGCCAGCAATATTACTTCCTGACTTTCTCTTTTTGTTATGATGATTTCACCATTCATTAGTTTGGCGACCGGTTTCCGGCGTCTGATGTCCGGCGACATTTTATTGAACAATCACTTTCCTTGTCATGTTTTGTTTCCCGTTTTTCAATTGCAGGATGTAAGCTCCTCTTTCTTTCAAATGAACAGTTTCAGTGTCACTGGTACCATTGATTGCTGCAACCTTAGCGCCGGTTGTATTATAAACCATGAGTTGATGGTTTGAAAAACCGCTTAACGTGATATTTTTGTTATGAATGCTGATGGTTCCGTTTTTAATATCAGCCTGCAGGTCATTGTAATCTTCATCAACAGCCATCAGGGTCATGATTCTGGGGGTAATCCCGAACCCATTGATGATTAGCGTGTCGGTCAGCAAGCCAAAAGATTCGGGAGCGGTAAATTGCACAGTCACGGTGGTGCCGGCAATTGCTGTGGATTGTGAGACCGTATTTCCGGTGGTGACGGCAAAATGCTGTCCGCTTTTCAAACTTAATTTAATGTCGCTGTACAGGTTGTAACCTTTCAGCGGGATGTCGATTGTTTTGGTGGTGGTACGGGCTACTTTTCCGAAATCGAGTTCGCCCTTGAACGGCACGGTAATAGCCGGTTTTAACGAACGGTAAATCACGATATCATCCACCATCATAGCGCTGTTGGCCATTTTGGGTACCGTCATGGTGATGCGACTGTTGGCTGTACCGACAAAAGCATCGGTTTGATAGCCGGAGAAAGTGTACTGCTCGTTAAAGCCCTGCCAGATCAGTAAATTATCATCCAGGTACATGTTCATGATATCGACAGGATTATCGCCCTTTCGGTTGCGGAAACCAAAGCTGATGTGAAAGGGTTGTGACAAATCCATGACCGGAAGTTTGATGTAGGCCGTGTCGGCGCTTTCCGAACCAATACTCAGGCGCTTGTTGTCTCCTGCTATTTGAATCAGGGTGTTGTTAGCCTCCCAACCCGGCAAGGTTGATTGTAGAATTTCGGGGGTAATGATCAGTACATCATCGTTTTTCACCAGGGATGAGCTTGTGAAACCCGTAAAATCTTCACTGAACATGAAGCTTTCTTTTGGATTTTCAGGAGCAGGATCACCACCCAGACTGATTCTGTAAAGATTGATGTAACGGGTCCCCATGTTGCGCAATCGCAGCTTTACCGGTTGGTTGATGTTGACCGGGTAGGTGATGATTTCATCCCGTGAGGTACGAAGGGCATTGCTTGGCAATAGTTCCAGAGATGTGATGAATTTCCAGGTGCCTTCTTCATATTTCTCAAGTGCCAACATGGTCGTGTTTTCCCCGTTTCCGTTTTTTACATGAATCGTCAGTAAACCAGCTTTGGGCACTTCAGGTAATTCAAAAATACCGCTGGCGTTGTTGGTGAAACGAAAAGCCACGGCAACACCATCGTGACTGTGTTGGATGTTGTCGGCCGATGCACAGGGTAAAACTGCCAGTGACTCAATGGCGCCAGATAATTTATACTTGTTGAAATACAAATCCGTACTGTTCAGGTTGGTGAAAGCGTTACTGCCTCCTATTGCCGGCGTGTTATAGCCTGGGTTTAACAGTTTTAATTCATCCTCCCATCTTTTTGATGAAATTTCTTCGGAAAGGATATCAGTTGGTTCTACAATAGGCTGTTGAGCAGGTCCATCTTTTATGAAGTCCACATCGGTATAATAATATACCTGATCCGTTTTGGTGTTAAATCTCTTTTGATAATCAGAATAGGTACGTATGGTAAATCTCCTGTGTTCCGGTTCAATATCAAGGATTCGGTTCATGCCGTTTCTCTCGTCCTGTGTTCCGTTAACACCTCCCTGATAGTTCGCGATAAACTGATACACTTTGTTGCCGTTTAACCCGGTGCTTACTAATTTTCCGGCGCCATCACCCAGTACGTGACCGGAGAATACAAACCGCACATTGGCATATTGTCGCACTAATTTTTCCCAGAGGTTCTTGCCGTCGTTGGGAGCTTCATCGCCGGTAGCTTTCAGTCCGTCCTGCGGAATGCCCGTGTTCAGGTTGTCGCCCGAACCTAAATAGGAGTGCGTGTTGATGATTACATTGTGTTTAGGATGAGATGCTATGACTGTTTTAGCCCAATCAATCACCTTGTTACGAGGTAGGTATTCAAGCGATAGAATCAAGAATTTATAATCACCCTTCGAAAAGGTATGCCAGGTATTGTCCACTTTCCCTGGTTCGAAAGTGCCACCAAAATAATCATGACGGCTATACCGGGAGTGAGGGAGGTAGGCATTCATATTGGTGGTGTTTCTGGAATCACCGTGTCGTCCCATGTCGTGGTTGCCAGCACAATATGTCATGGGAATGTTTCTTCCTTCAAGCAGATTCAAAGCTCCGGCGGCTATCGACCATTGAGCAGCATCATTGAGTTGTGTTATATCGCCCTGTTGCAGCACGAATTTCACTTCATCAGCCATGCTATTGATCCACGCGGCGATATTTCCGTATATATGGGTTAAATGCGATTGATTGGCATAGGTCTGAGCATCAGGGACTAAAATTAAACGTAATGGTTTTTCTTTCGGATAATCGGGATGATAGGCATGCGCCCTGATTTCATACACATGGATATTCTTATCAGAACCAGTTAGTCTTAATTTAACGGGTTCGTTGATGTTCAGAAATTCTTCTTTCTGAAGTTCAAAATTTTGATTATGATGGGGTGGAAGATAAACCGTTTTGATGGTTTGCCAGTTATTATCGACAAAACGCTGAATATTCATGGCTACCTCGTTGCTGGTATTTGCATTTTTACAGAATACCGTAAATCGGCCTATGCTGCTCAATTCGGGTAATTCCAGATACGAACTGCCATCGGTTCCGATTCTGAAAGCCCAACGGCGAAAGTTGGTCATGTTCTCAATATAGAGTGGTTGTCCCATGGTGCCCGATCCTGCATTGAATTTACCATAGGCCCCATTGAATTTGAAATCGTCAATCTGTAGTTCGGTAACGCTTGTTTGATACACTGTGTTTCCTGCGTTCCAGGTAGGTGTAGGGAATTTTGTTTTCCACTCGGCTGAGTCGCGGGTAAAATCCACGTCAAGCAGTACGGCCGGATTTGAAAAGATTAAACTGCTTGTGAAAAGTAAGAGTAAAAGAGAAATGAGATGTTTAAAGTATTTGTTTTTCATTTGAAATAGATTTAATGATGAATAGTTTAACATTACAAATGTAGAAGGTTAGATTCATTCATTCTTTCACTTTTGTTAGTAATATGTGTATTATTGTTCAGAAATAAAACAGCGGGTATCAAGTTTATGTGATACCGGCTGCTTTCGTAACTTCAGTTCTTTGCTGCTATTGATTTTGAGATTGCTTTAATCGTTTGTTTCTGCTACCTACTTTGCGTTCAATGGCTTTCATTTCGGTTTCCTGTCCCTTGTCGCCCTGTTGTAACATCCAGGCATCCAATGCTGCCGACAGTTCTTTTTTGACGCCGGCGTAAGGAGGGTCATCAGCCAGGTTGTTAAGTTCCAGCGGGTCGTTCACAAGGTCATACATTTCTTCAGCCGGACGGTGTTGGAACTCCCGGACACGACGGGCTGCCCATTCGTTGGTTTGGGCTGATTTTAACCAGGATTGCCATACCACATCTTTCTTGCCGGTCGCTACATTTTCGAAAGTAGCTTCGGGTGTCAGGTTGCGGATGTAACGGTACTCTTTCGTGGCGGCCGAACGAATGCCGTAGTATTCAGCTCCGGCAATAATACCTCTCGTGGTTTGAATGCCAAATGTATATTGCTTATGCTCATCTGTTTTTTGTTTCAACACCGGATAAAAACTTTTACCATCCAATACGCCGGGCTCAGTTTTGATATGCGCGATATCAAGCAAGGTTGGGATAACATCCACATATTCCACCAATGCATTGCTCACCGACCCGGGTTTCACCGCTTTCGGATAACTGATAATCATCGCGCTGTGTAATCCCTGGTTGTAGCAAGTCCATTTGGCAAAAGGGAATGAATTACCCTGTTCGCTCAGGAAAATAAGGATGGTATTGTCGAAAACGCCTTCACTTTTCAGTATTTCCATCATTTTACCGACCTGTTCGTCGAGGACTTCCACTTCGGCTAAATATTTTACAAATTCTTCCCTGGTTTCTTTGGTGTCGACTAAGTGCTCGGGGAGTTTAATTTTCGAAGGATCCCATTGTGAAGGATCACCAACGGTAAACGGACCGTGTGATTCATGGGAAGCTACCACTAAGAAAAAAGGTTGTTGTTTATCCTTGCTGATGTAATTTCTGATGATATTGTAATCCATATTTCCATCAGGATAATCATTCAGATAGTCGTAACAGAACACCTCTTTCGGTGCCACGTGCTCTTTGCCGTATAACCCGGTTCTGTATCCTGCCGGTTTGAAATACTGAACGAAGGATTTGATATCGTCATCCACATAAGTGTGATTCGGATAGGCGCCGCTGCGCACGGGATATACTCCGGTGTACAGATTATGCCGGGTTGGAGAACTCATGGGAGCCGCCTGGTAACAGTGGTTGAAAATCATACCTTCCTTCGCCAGGGCGTGCAGGTTCGGTGTTTTGGTGTTCGGCCCGCCGTACACGTTGAGGTCGGAATAGCTGCAATCGTCACCAATAATGATAAGCACGTTTGGTGTTTGTTGCGGTGCCGGCATGGCTGCCTCAGCAAGGGGGTTGCTGAGGAGCGCCAGACTTAATATCGGGAGTGTTTTGTTCATGTTTTTTATAAATGTCGCCAGACTCCAGACTCCAGACTCCAGTTTCATGATATATGTCTGGTGACCGGTGACCGGTGTCTGGTGTCCGGCGTCCGATGTTAAAAACCAATTAATCCAAAATCAAACAACATATTTCTGCCATTTTCTTTTTGTGTCACTTCAATTTCCAGTACATTTTCGCCTCTTTGCAGGTAAGAAGCAAAGTTGCTGATGTTATACTGGTTGTAATGACGGGTATAGCGAACGGGTTGGTCGAGTACGGTTACCCCATTGAGTTTTACCTTTGCATAGTCATTTACATTCAGCCACAACGATAAGTTTTTAAATGTTTTGTTGACATTAAATTTATGCACAGCTTTCACGGTAGCATTTCCCTTGATTTCGAAAGGTGCCTGTACTGTTTTTTTTACGCCGTTCAGTTCAATTTCACGTTTAATTTTCTTACCATACTGTCCGTCGGCTATCAGTGTCGTGCCGGTTGCCGGTATTACATTGTACAACTTGCTGTGCAGGATGTGCATGAAAGCGGGTGGTATTTTGGTGACTTTACGATCGTAAGTAATGAAACCGTTAACTTCGCCTTCCACATCGGTGGTCTGTGTGTAAATAGCAGCACTGAGTCCCTGTGCAATCAGGGTTTCGAGGTCGTAAATCAGACGGGCATAGTCGTTCACGAAGTCCATGCTGCCATCCATGTTTTTGTATCCCCAGTTGCGCATGTTCGGGTTCCACAGATGTCCCTGTACCGGCAACCCCAGTCCACCGAACTCACCCAACACTGAGATGCGGTTACCGCAATGCTCCGGTAGAATCATGGAAGTTGCCGGGTAATTATGTATGTCGTACATGTCACCCACGAACCTTTCCGTCCAGCCGCTTACCCCGTTGATGTGACGAGTAGGGTCTTTCTTTTGTGCCCATTCCACGATGGCTTTGGTGTTGTGTTGTCCCCAACCTTCGTTGAAAATTACCCAGGCAGTGATGCTCGGGAAGAAACGCAGGTTGTCTATCATTTCATTCAGTTCTGTTTGACGCTGCGCAGCCACATCGGCCGGTGCCTCCCAGTCCTTTTCTGCATCGTGTTCGATAAATTCAAGTTCCCTGCGTGGATTCGCGAAACCTGAAGGCATATCCTGCCATAACATCAGCCCGAGTGAATCGGCATAGTAATAATATAAAGCCGGTTCTACCTTGATGTGCTTGCGGATGGTGTTGAATCCCATGGCTTTCAGTTGAATCATATCCCATACCATGGCTTCCACTGAAGGAGGAGTCAGTAAACCATCGGGCCACCAGCCCTGGTCGAGTGTTCCCCACTGGAAGATAGGCTGACCGTTCAACCCAACGCGGCGGAAACCTTTTTCATCTGTAACTGTCGAAACTTCGCGCATGGCGAAATAGCTTTGTACCTGATCAACGACCTTATTCTGTTGTTTTAAAGCAATTTCCAACTGATAGAGCTTCGGAGTTTCGGGCGACCAGCGAACAATGTTGGGTAATGCCACCGGGATTTGCGCGGCGATTTGCTGCGTAACGGTCGCGATAGTTTTGCCATTATCCAACACCTTGATTTCTACTGTTTCTTTTCCGGATGAATTGGCTACATCGAAATTCAGGTTGATGATGCTTTTTTTGATGTCGGACTGCGGGAGCACACTGCGAATGTGTGTTTTATCCACCGTTTCAAGCCAAACGGTTTGCCAGATGCCGGATACCGGTGTGTACCAGATGCCCCGTTGGTTGAGTTGTTGTTTACCACGGGTAATAGATTCGGTATCGGTTGGGTCAACCACGCTCAGTTCGACTACCTGCGTACCTTTTTTGTTCAGGTATTTGGTGATGTCGAACGAAAAAGGGTTGTTCCCGCCTTTGTGGCTGCCAACTAATTTGTCGTTTACCCAAACATTACATTCATAATCGACCGCGCCAAAATGCAGGATGGTTACCTTGTTTTTTGATTGATCAGCCACCTGGAATTCCCGGCGATACCACAGTTTGTCTTCTGGTAAAAACGAACGGGCAACACCCGACAAAGAGGACTCAATGGCAAATGGCACAAGTATTTCACCTTCAAATTTCACCTGTTTCTTTTGCGTATTCATATTGGTTACGGCATATTGCCACAAACCATTCAGGTTAGTCCATTCAGCTCTCTTTAACTGTGGACGTGGATATTCTCTCCACGTGTTTTCGGGCGTGATTTTTTCTGCCCAGGGAGTTTTAATTTTATCTCCTTTCGGAGCCCAGGCAGTAGCCTGTGTGGCAAGCGTGATAATCGCCAGCGCGGTAAGCATTACTTTCTTCATTTCAATATATAGTTTTTATGTTTAATTATTTAAAAGTTTAATTGTTTAAAGTGGTCGGGTTACACGGGGTTTTCGTCTTTGAGCAGGTGCTTTGTTTTGACTTGCCGGAGTTGTTCCGGCACCCATATACCAGCTTGTCGGGATGTGTTTGCTCAGCGATTCGACGATGTGTTTGTAGGCAGGTTTGTCAGCCAGATTCTCCCATTCATTTTCATCGGATGTGAGGTTGTACAGTTCGTAACTGCCATCTTTATACCGGATGTAATTCCAGTTGCTGCTGTGTACCACAAAGTTGCCGGGCAGGAAAGTCGAAATAGCCGTTTTATCCCATTTCATAGCCGGTTTATGCAAAAGTGGGGTCAGGTTGTTGCCTGCCAGCTGATTTTCTACGGGAGATAATCCGCAGAAGTCAACCAGGGTAGGATATATGTCGATTAACCCAACCGGACTCTCGCAAACAGCCGGTTTAATTTTGTTTTTGAGGCGGGGTGGTGCGATGATAAAAGGCACGTGGTTGGCTTCGCGCCATAGGGTTGTTTTTCCCCAGTGCTCTTTTTCCCCGTGATGAAATCCATTATCACCAACCAATACGATGCAGGTGTTGTTGGCATAAGGAGATTTCTCCAGCGCATCTAAGATTTTGCCGATATAGTCATCAGCAAAACTTACACAAGCTAAATATGCCCTCAACATTTGTTCGTAATAGTTGCCTTCAGCCCGCAGTAATTGAATCTGTTTTCTGTCTCTCAAGAAGTTATTAACCGCGTACTCCGGAAGATCGTTGAGGTCATCAGGATTCAATGCCGGTTGTTTGATTTCTTCAAGCGGATATAAATCGAAATATCTTTTAGGAGCTGTATAGGGAGTGTGTGGTCTGTAAAACCCCATCGCGGCAAAGAATGGCTTCTCATGTTTTTCTCCCAGAAATTCGATGATGCGTTGGGAGTTTCTGACATCAGGAAAGTCAGTGTCAGGTCCCGTCCAGGCTTCGTAGTTTGTCCAGCGTTGAGTCAGGTGTTCCGGAAGTTGGTTGTTTTTAATCCAGGGACCGTAACCACCATCTATATTTTTCATATCGTCCCACATGCTTTTCATTTTGTCGGCTGAAGGTTTGGTATGAAAGATTTTACCTGCAATGATGGTGGTGTACCCGTTGTCTTTGAAATGCTGTGGCATGAACAGACTGTTGTTCGATTCGGGAAATTTGCTCAGTTCATGTTGGTTGTTGTAAATCCCGGTCACAAACGGTTGTTTGCCGGTCATTAAAGCTGCCCTGGAGGGATTCGAGAGCGGAACCGCAGTATAGGCGTTTGAAAACACAACACCACGTGCTGCAAGTCTGTCTAAGTTAGGTGTTTTTACCTGGTTGTTTCCCCCGAGCACACCAATCCAGTCGTTCATGTCATCCATGATAATGAAAAGCACATTGGGCTTTTCGTTTGCCTGCTTGTTTTTAGCTGCCTGGAGTGGTGACAGCGCCAATCCGGCGCTAATTCCCAAACACGTGATTTTGTTGTAGTTCATGGGTATTTGCAGTTAGATTATTTACCTGCAAATATATTCAGGAGAAAGTTTATAGATGCGTACAAATGTTCTGTATACTTGTATTTTTGTTCAGAATAACATTTCAATTGGTTTGAGTCGTCCCACTCAAGTCGTTCGAGACGTCCCACTCAAATGAATCGAACCGAGCGATTCGATTGATTCGAGACGTTCGGTTCGATTGGTTCGCATCGTTCGGTTCGAACGATCAATTCAGAAGGATAAAAATTATTTTATCTGAATTTTTTGTACACCCTGATTGCCTTTGACAATATAAAGTCCTTTGCCAACACTTGCCGGTAGTTCAACAGTGTTTTCAACATACACTTCATGCACCACTTTCCCGAGCATGTTGTAGATGCTAACCTGTGTAGGATTTTCAGCGATCAGGGTTCTTCCGTTTACGTTAAATCCGGCATATTGCAGGTTTTTTACGGCGGTAGGGGCATAGGCTGCTACGTCGACCTGAAAAAGCATGATGAATTTATCGCCTCTGCTGAGTCGAAGCTTGATGGGATCCGGTGAGTTGATGTTGAAAGTTAGGATTTCATCTAAAAATGTGTTTCTGAAGTCGTTACTCATTCTTAAATCAAAAGTGTGGATGTCGGTCCATGCTTCCATTTCATACTTTTGCAATTTCATGGTTGTTGTAGCCGTTTTATTCCCGTTTCTGGCATGAATGGTGATTACACCCGCGTTGGGCAATTCCTGCATTTCAAAGTAGGATGTTCCCGAATTTCTCAGGCGAAATGAAATGGCATGACCATTCTCATCGGTATGCACAATACTTTTTTCTGCAAATAAGGCGCAATCGAGGGTAGGGTTGTCATTGTCGAGTTGCAGGGTAACAAAAGCTCCTTCCATTTTGTATTTGTCCTGATACAGTGCAGTAGTCAACACACCGTAGTTTCCACCCGGTGCCGGTTTCACATAGGCTGGATCATTGGTCGATAATGCATCCTGCCAGGCTTGCGTGCTAAAATTCTCAGATACATGTAGTACAGGTTCTTCTGCCTGCATGTTTAATAAGGGTAAAGTTGCCAATACGGCGAAAGTTAGTAATTTGTGTTTCATAACTATAGTTGTTTTATGTTAATAAAATAATAATTCTCTGTATGCAACTATAAACAGGTATGTTTAGAAAAATGTTCACAACGGTTGTATCATTATTTTCCGTGAATATTGCAGGTTATTGTTGCCGGAAATACGCAAAATATAACATCCAAAACCAGGCGCATTTATATTGATTTCATCGCCTGAACCCCTTTCTTCACGCAGTAAAATACCTGTTAAACTGAATAGTTGTACCTTACTTATTCCTGTATCCCGGATGTTTATGGTATTCCCATGAATGGCAATTTGTCCGTCGAAAACCGATGTCGTTAAATTGTAATAGTCATGAACGGCTCTCAGGTATATTGCCCTCGAAGTCATATTCGCGGTTCCAACCAGGATGGTGTCGACATACAGGCCGGGCATCGAAGGAGGGTTGAAAGTTACCGATATGTTAGTTCCGGCTTCGGCTTCGGCTTTCTCAATTTCTGTAGCAGAAGTAAGTTGAAAATTTGCTCCTTCACTCATTACAACCGATAGTTCCCGGCTGAGATTTGCGCCAACAACAGGAATGTGAATCGTTTTGCCGGTGTTTAACGGAACCACACCTAAATCAATGGTCTGATGCAGGGGCAGGCTTAATGCCGGTTGCGATGAACTTACCACGCTGACGTTATCAATCATCATTTCATTACCTGCAATTGTCGGTACAGTAAAGGTAATTTTGCTGTCAGCTGTTCCGAGAAACGCGATTGAACTGACATTTTCCATGGTTGTTTGCGTGGATTGTCCTTCCCAAATCAGTAAACTGTCGTTGAGATACACGTTCAATCTGCCATCCGGATTGATATCTTTACTCATCCTGCTGCGATAGCTGAAATTTAGTAGAAATGGTTGAGATAAATCTAATGCGGGAGTGGTGATGAATGCTGAGTCGGTGGCAGTAGGGCCAAGCAGGAGTGTGGCGATGTAACCGGTTCCGGCTTTGAAGGCGTAGGTGTTGTTTGCCATCCATCCGGGTTGTTTGCTGAGCGATACATCATCGGGAATTCGAGGCATCTGTGTTAAATCACCACTGACAGCCACGGCATCATAAGCTGAAAAATCTTCTTCTAATTTAGTTACAATACCATAAACCCTGATATGATCTACAGTAACTGTGTCGGTAGGCAAAGCAGAACGCGTGCCGAAAGCCAGATAGAAAGGATTGTTGTCGGTGACTGGCGGAGTCGCGGTAACATTGTTGCCGACGCCCTCCTGCATGACCACAGTCATCAGCGTATCTTTGCTGATTTGCATGGTGTTCAGGTTGGAGGTACGGGTGCCCGAATTATAGGCTGTTCCGTAATGCAATACGATGCCATCGGATCCACGATGCCGGATGGATACGTCTACGCGGGTGACTTTAAACTGATGAACAGATGCCTCTTTCGTGATAGAAAACTGTACACTCTTTCCTGCCGTCATTTGGAAACTTGTACTCCAGTTGGTCAGGTGCAATACATCGTTTTCAAAAGTTGGTTGCAGTAAACCCGGAGCGATGTACAGCTCGGAAAGTTGCAGTCCTGCTGCTGTGTTACTTGCTTTTCTTTCATTCTCTCCGGTGGTGATCGTGTATTCACCCAGCAATACCTCGTTGGATTTAATTCTTGGGATCACCACTTTGTTGGTAAGGATAGCCTTTACCATCACCGGCAGGTGGTCGGAAGGATAGGCATCGCTGTAATATTTTTTGGTGATGCAGTGATACTCATGTATATCTACCTTGTCGTTTACGAAGACATAATCGATGCGATTGGTCAGTACCGATGGATCTTTGTTCCACCCATTGGTGGTACCTACCGGTCCGAAGATATTTTTCTTCAAAGGCAGGGTACGACTGTCGATTAACCCGCCGTTGATGATGTTGGAGATGGGTATTTTATCCGGCTGACTGTTCAGGTCACCCACGAAAAACACCGGTAAATTATCTGTCCCGTTAATTTCAGCAATTTTACTGATAATCAGTTTTGCCGATTGCCGACGGGCTTCAGCACCCACGTGGTCGAAATGCGCATTAAAGAAGTAAAATTGCTTGTTGGTGACATTATCGAGCATTTTAGCCCACACACAGATGCGGTTTAGTTTGGCATCCCAGCCGATACCAGCCACATCAGGCGTTTCAGAAAGAAAGAAACTGCCACTGGTGAGCAAGGTAAGCCGGCTTTTCTTGTAAATGATGGCGTTGCGGGTTCCCGATGTCCCGGCGGTGTTGCCTATGCCTTTCGAAAAAACATTGTAGGTGTCTGATAAATAAGCCATCAGATCGTTGAGCTGCGTGGAACTTGTCAATTCCTGCACACCGAGAATATCAAACTGATACAGGTTCTTGATGATGTCGGCCACATGCGCTTTGCGTTTGTCCCAATCGCGGTTTCCGGTATCGCTACTGGTGTCGACCCGCACGTTGTAGGTGGCCAGGCGCAATGTGTCAGATGCCTGCGCAAGGTTGTGAAAAGCCAACCATGAAAAGCAGAGCAGGAGGGAGATTCTTTTGAGAAGTATCATATGTTTGTTATTTATAAAAAAGTGTAATTGTAAAAGGGGTTGCTTTGTCGGCTTCGCCTCCTCGCAATGACGATGTCATAACGTATTATATGCCGTCGCAATATTTATTACTTTTTAATTAATTTGTTTTGCGGCGACGGTTCGGGTTGTTCAGAGCCCGTCATTGCGAGGAGGCGAAGCCGACAAAGCAACCCCCTGAGAACCTGTAATGGTCGCTATCTAATCACCACCTTCGTAGTAGCCGGAAAGCCTAACAGAAATATGCCATTTCCAACCGACATGGGTATGCTAATCTGATTATCAACATAGGCTTCAAATACCTTGATGCCCATCAGGTTATATAATTTTATCATGGTTGGAGTCTCCACTTGTAAGGTTCTTCCTGTTAGCAGAAATGGAACACTCTCAGGGTTTCTTACAGATGTTTCGCCAAAAGGGGTTACTTCCACTTTGAAAATGCTGATGAACTTATCGCCCCGGTCGAGTTTCAGTTTGATGGGTTCCTGCGAGTTGATGTCAAAGCTTACAACTTCATCCACAGATGTAGCAGTATAGCTGTCATTCCTTCTTAAACTGAAATCGTGAATTTTTTCCCAGTTTCCATTCACCAGTTTCAGCAAAGGCATGGAAGTCCCGGCAGTCTTGTTCCCGTTGCGCACATGCACGCTAATGGTCCCGGCATTTTCCATCTCCGGAAGTTCCAGGTACGAAGTGCCGGAGTTCCTGAGCCGGAGGGCAATCGCTGCGTCACCAATGCTGTGGCTACTGTGTCCATCAGCACAATCCGGATTGTTTGATTCTGCCACAAAACCTCCTTCAAAGGCATATTTATCGAAATATAAGTCGATGTTATTGACATTGGTATATTGGTTGCCGGCTGTCAGGGTAGTGTAAGCCGGATTTAATCGCTTGAGTTCTGCATCCCAGGCTTGTGAAGAAAAATCTTCCGAGATACGGCTCACTCTTTCTACCTTATTTGGATTGACTATTGTCACCTTTATTTGGGTTGTCATATCCATATACTTAGCTGTTATCAATCCTGTTCCTGATCCGGTTGCATTGAATGTGTAAGTTTTAGTGCCGAATGTATTGATAGTAAAACTTCCTAATTCCGGTGAACAACTTAATTCCACATTGCTTAAACTTTTGATCAGGATGTTTCCATGTGCATCATAGCCAATGAATTTCGGAGTTATTGATTCGCCTGATTTTAACCTGATACCCGAATTATAGGGTTTTATGAAGGCAATGGTCGAAGACACCGGAGCTGATGATACTGCATACAAACTGTTGCCCACCGAACGTTCGGAACCGTCGCTGGTGTTGTTAACCGCGCCGAATTCTTTGATATACATGGCACTCGAACCACCTCCATCCATATTGAAAGCTGTATGGGCACCTGCACTTTTCATTAGCTGGGCTAACTGTAAGGTCGTTACGCCAACGGATGAGGTGCTTCGCCCGTCCACCACGCAGAAAATAAGCTGTTGCTTGTCGTGCGAATAACCCACAGCCGTACGGGGATGCAATTCGTTCCAAACACTGGAACCGGTTTCTACTTTGCCATTGTACAGCATCGGTATCCGGCCGTCACTACCCACCATCTGTGAAACTGCATATTTACGCCCATCCATTTCCATGTTTAATGTAATTTGAATCTCATCGTTGGTGGTCAATTCGTTCAATTGTGCGGCTGCTGTGCCGTTTCCTGACAATACGGCATATCCTTTTGGGATAGGGAGGTTACCTTTGTTTTTGTGTACCGATTGAACAACAGCCGTTATCGCTTTGCTTACGCCCCAGCTTTCGCCGGTTTTTAGTTTTACCAACACTTCTGTTCCATCGTTATTCGTTCTTGTTACCTTACCGTTATGTTGATTAAACAGGATGAGCTGATTGGCCCCACGGATGTGATTGACACCATGTATAGTCCAGGTAAAGGTGCCGAATTTCACATTTCCTGTATAACTCATGAGCCCGATTGCAGGGATTTTATCTTCTTCAAATACAATTGTTCTGCGTTGATTCGGAATTCTCGCTACTTCGTTGTCAACAACACACCCGCTGAGCGGATATCCGTAATAGGGGGGATTATCTACATCGAAAAAGTCGGCATTGGTGCCGGCAAAATAGATTTTACCCGGCGTACTTTTGCGGGCAGCAGTAGTTGAGGGGCGCTCCCTGCCGTAAATGGAATCGAGTCCCAATCCTGCTTTAAACGAAATATATGGATTACTCGCGTCTACTTTCAGGAAAAAGACATCTAATTTGCTGGCGCCTGTTAATTTTAATTGTATGTGCTGCGTGCCCGGACCAGCCTGGAAGTTGGAAATGGTATCGACCTGGTAGGTTTTACCATCGATTATTAATGTTTTGGCTCCAACTTGCAGGGCAATCAGGAAGATAAATATCAGGATATTAGTAAGTTTTTTCATGTTTGTTTTTAATATACTCAATGCTATAATTGAATTTTTTGTTTTCCTCTTGTTGTTGAGATTAAAAAGATTCCGTTGCCAATATTTGTAGGAATGTCTATTGATGTCACGTTTTTTTGTTGTAATAAGATAACTCCCAATAGATTATAGATAACGATGTCTGTTGGTTTATCGGTTGTTAAATTTCTGCCCAACTTTTTGAATGGTACTGATTCCGGCGTGATAACAGCAGATGGTTCCATCATGTAATTGAAATCCGCTACAATAGGTCTGTGGTCTGAGGCATAGGTTTCATTTACAGCCTTATGACTTGTTACGCTAAATTTACTTTGTGTATCCCTGTACGCGATGTAATCAATGGCATTCTTAGGACTCCTGGCAGGCGAGGTATAGGGACAATTGGTACAGGTTCGTGTGAAAACCTGATCAAGCCGGTTAATAACAACCGAGCCTTCAACAGCATTAAAATCGCCTGCAACAATAAACGGAAGATTTTCTGCTAAAGCAATTTCATTAATTTTGTTAATCTGTTCTTGCCTGTTTACAGTCTTTAAATCGAGATGCGTACAGCCAAACCGAAATACAGTTCCGCTAGGTAAGATGATTTTACTGGTTGCTAATACCCTTTTTTCACCACTGGTATCTGGTCTCGGTAACTCAAGTAAATTATTTTCTGATATAGGGAATTTAGATAATATTGCAACGCCATATTTGCCTCCCTGGTAATTAATTGCTGGAGCAAAAAAATAATACATTCCTAATCTTTCGGCAATTACTTTCGCCTGATGCACATTACTTCCTGAACGGGTTGTGTACACATCTACTTCCTGCAGGGCAACGATGTCAGGATTTTGTTTGGCTATCACACCAATGATAGTATCTATTTCGGTGGCTTCACCTGTGTTGTATGGAGGGTCGCAGTGGTGTATGTTGTAGCACATGACACGAAATGTATGACTATCAGTATCGCTTTCTTCTGTCGTGTTGAAATTGCTGTTAGCATGAGCAGTAGTAAGAGAAATGAATAGTAAAATCAGAATATGGACTGTGTTTTCGCGCATATGAATTTCAGATTTGAATCCCTGATGTTAATTCTCAACAAAGTTATATGCTTATATTGTAACTGTTTTTCAATTATGTTAAGATTACATGCACTTTTGTTCATACTTGAAAGTTTACTAAATGTATGCAAAAAACAAGGGATAAAGATTATTCATGATTTGAATAATCTTTATCCCTTGCAGAGCATCTTTCTTAATTTGCTTATTTGAGGATAAATTTTGCTGATTGACCATTCATTCTGATCAGATACATTCCTTTGTTTAATCCTGTAGTGCTGATATTGAAGGAGGATTCTGAATTTCGCATGGTTGTCTCTTGCTTCACGATGCTCCCATCCATTTGATAGATTTGATATAGATATTTGTCATTTGTCAGGTGTTTTTGACTAACTTTCAATACATCACCAGCATTTAATAAGCTTGGAATAACTGACAAAGCATTATAATCGTCGTTAATCAT
The DNA here is from genome assembly GCA_022708505.1 of Bacteroidota bacterium. Taxonomy (GTDB): domain Bacteria; phylum Bacteroidota; class Bacteroidia; order Bacteroidales; family Paludibacteraceae; genus Paludibacter. Next base: position 45,202 of record JAKIYP010000003.1, on the reverse strand, counting down.
TTTTATTCCTGAAACGGTTTTCTTCGTCAGTTTAACATTTACCGTGCTGCCCTGAAACTCATGGGTACGCATTGGAATCAAAATTTGTGTTTTGTTGTTTTCAATATCCATAGTAGCGCCGTCTCCCTCGAATAGTCCGCCCAGTGTCACATAGGCCTGTGTGATATTTCGTGTTTCACAATAGGGATTGGCTACGTTCATGAAAATGGTGTCTTCCTGTTGTTTTAACTGTACCACGAGTGGAACATTGACGGTAACTGAACTGACAAGCTTAGGCAGATTCAGGGTGCCCTGAAGTATAAATGCAATCTGCGCAATATGGTCTATCGTGTCAACCACACATAAATTAGACGCTGTATTAGATACCACTTCAAATCTTTTCTCGTTCAGTTTCGTATTAAACTCTTCTTCTGTAACATTGGGATAAACCGCATAGGCATACGTGTCGTTATTGGGGATATTACCATGATTGTATGCCAGCCAGGCAATGTTGGATGAACCTACGGTTTTTACTTCGAAATTCAGGTTGGTGTTTTTAATAAACTGATAACCGATATTGTTCAGGTAAGCCCGGTCGGAAGTTGTTGGAGCCAGAGTTTGTCCAACTGTTAAATTGGTTTCAGTACCTGCATTGTCGATTTTGAAACTATCTTTATACTTAACCTGGTTGATGGTAGTGGTAAAAGGTACCCCTTCATTTCTGCCTGCCTTTACACTATTTCCAAGCACAACAAAATAATCTTTAAAATAGAAGTTGCCTTTGATTGCGGTTATTTTTACCTCGGTATTATGTGACTTGTTGTATTTAAACCCTGTAACACCGGTTTCACCATCCGTTGTGCCGCCAGCGTAACTATCACCGTTTAATCCGCGCTGACTGGTAGGTGGGACGGTGGGTAAAGTAACTGTAGTTGCTTTTTGTGGTGCTGTCAGTCCCGGCAACCTGCGCCAGTTCATATCGTCCCAAAACTCCAGGTATTCCTGTCCGGTGATGTATATATAATTTATCCCTGAGCCGGTGTAATAGTTGTTTAATCCTTCTCCATTGCCACTTTCGCTGCACAATACACGGGTCGACGACATGCGGTTACTGGTGAAATAATTTTCTCCTTTGTGTACCATGTAGTCGTGTCGCCAATACATGCGATTACCTTGTTGCACATTACTTTCACTATCTTCAAAACTGCGCGACATCCAGTTCGATAGTTCCTGTAACTTTTCTTTTTGAGGGGTGTTGAGTTGAATCAGACTGTTCAAACAGCTGAGTGTTTTTACATACCCATCAGTTGGCATTACACGCCTGCCATGTTGATGATGATCGAAGATACCACGGTAGGCTACCCAGCTGGCGCCTTCCAAAAAAAGATTTTCGAAAATTGTTACTCTTTCCGGCGATACTTCCAAATAGGTATCATCGGTCATGAGCATGAACCGGATGATGCCACCCATGTATTCTTTTCCGTAATTGCCAAGGTATAGTTGTCGGGCGGTACCGGTATGGGCGCTAAAACTGTAGTCAGGGTGTATGCCTTCGCCCTTCGGGGTGGTTTGTATAGCGATGAGGTTAGTCAGTACTTCGGCTGTTTGGGCGGCAATGGAATCTACCCCGGCTGTCACAGATGTTGCAAAGGTGTAATAAGCCACATCGCTGGTGTTGGCACCATCGGGACTGGCCAATGATTCGGCATAGAATGCGGGTGTCCATTCGGCTAACAAATAGTTTGTTAGTGTATTGAATGTGTCAGGATATTCAGTTTTAAGTACATCAGCCATCAGAAGATATGATGGAAATAATGAATTTGGAAAGCCAATGGAACGGTACCACCAGTTTGCATCGATAGGATTGGTTGTGTACCACCAGTTCCAGGCTTTAACATAAGCCTCGAGCAAATCCGGACTTTTGTATTGCGCTCCCTGGGTATGATAGGCTACGGCAATCACATACATCTCGGTCAAGTGTGGTCGCGGGCCGCCTGTAAAATCTGTAGGGTAACTTGCCGGATAGGAAATATTGGCAAATGTGCCGTCGCTGTTTTGATTGGCAAGGTTGTAAGATGCTTGGCTCATCACAGAATTGAATAGCCTTGTTTTGATGGTGTTTAAATCTTCCTGGTTTTGAGCATTTGCTTCAACCTGAATGAAATTAAAAATGAGTAGGATGATGGTTAGTTTACGTAGTAAATTCATATTCTTTTTATTTTGTTAATATCATTTTTTCTGTTCCGAATTGGCTCTTGATTATATAAATGCCTTTATCGATGGTACTTGGTAATTCAAATTGTTGTAAAGCTGTTGTCTTAATTAACAACTTACCTGATAAATCGTACAATAGAAATGATGTTGGTTGTTGTGCCATTATTTTCCTTTCTATTATTAAAAGGTTTCTAACCCCTGTTTTGTTTTGAATCCCTGATAGTTTATTTTCCGTTATTTCAATGTTATAAAGATTGATGTATCTTTTTGTTTCGGCAATGTTATTTATCAACCGTAGTTTTACTGGTGTTGTAGCGTTTATATCATACGACAACACTTCATCCCTGAAATTGGGATAAGCACCCCAGTTTTGTAGGTTAAAGCTGTGTAACCATCTCCAATTCCCGTCTTCGTATTTTTCAAGAGCCAGCTCTGTCGGACTGGTTTGATTCCCGTTCCGGATGTGCAGGATTATTTCCCCGGCATGGGGTAGTTCAGGTAGTTCAAATAATCCAGTTTCATTGTTATTGAAGCGAAAAGCCACCGCTTTTTGAGTTCCAGTTAAATTGGACTCGATGGTTTTGTATTGTGCTTGACCGGTAGCCCTTACTTTGGGTATAATAACTTCATTGACATTCGCCGAAATATCATATTTGCCGGTTGAGGAATTGAAAGAAAATGTCAATGGCACGATGCGGGTTCTTCGGGGAGCCACAGTTGTTTCATTACGATGAACATGATAAACGTAATAAGGATTGTCGTGTTGATCAAAAAATAAATCTCCATGTCCCGAACCGTTCTCACCTACGATTGAACGATGGATGATCGGGTTACCCGTATGTTTAGTCCAGGGACCCATGGGCGAGGTAGCTGTGGCATAGCCCACCGCGTAATCGATGCTTTGAAAATGATTGGCGGAGTAAAACAGGTAATATATCCCGTTTTTTTTGATAACGGTAGGACCTTCCATGATGATGTTGGACTCGTAAGCCGGAGTTGCCTCCCAGGCTTGCGTTTTGGTTAAACATTGCTTCAATGTTTGCTTGTTGATTTTGCCGGTTGCCATGTTAAACTCGGCTACCCAAATGAAGTTACCTTTGTTGAACCTGACATGATACAGGTAATATTTTCCATCATCGTCTTTAAAAAGGTAAGAATCGATGTTTTTTACATCCGGGTCGATGGAAGTGATGTTACTTTGGGTGTATAAGCCATTTAATGTTGGCGATGAAGCAATCGCGACATGCTCGCTCGCTGTGTAGGTCATGTAATAAGTCGAATTGACTTTTAGAAATTGCGGTGCCCAGAAGCCTGATTCTCCATAAGATCCTGCACCTGCTTTCAGTACCATGCCGGAAGCATCGGAGGTCGAAAGTGTCCATTCTTTCAGGTCGGTCGATTCGAGCATAACAAAACCCAGCAGACTACCCGGCCGGGTTCCTGCCAGATAAAATTTACCGTTTTCGCTGTAAATGGTCGGATCAGCGAAGGGAATTTCGATGGGTGATGAGTTGACATGTGTGTATTGATCTCCTAAGGGACACGGTAACACATCTAAGGTTTCAATCGCACCGTTTAATCTATATTTATCGAAATACAATCCGGTGCTGTTAAGATTATTATATGCGTTTGCACCGGTTGTAGCAGGTGTGGAATATGCAGCCGGATTAAGGGCATCCGGGTTTATCGGTTTTCCTTCAGGATCAGTTCCGGGGTTGAGTCTCAGTAGTTCCTTTTCCCAGGCAGATGATGAAAAATCCTCCGAAACAAGCAGGTTTTGCGCCTGAAAGCCGGTAAATGAACCGATACTAACCAACAATAAAATAAACGAAATCCTCAATAGCATGATCAACTTTATTTTAATAATATCTTTTGATTCCCCAATGCGCTTTTCACGATGAACAACCCATTGCCAATGTTTGAAGGCAACGTTGTTTCACCCTCTGTATGACAGTTGTACAATTTCATTCCGGTCAGATTATATACTGAAATTTCTGTTGGTCTGCCTGTAATCAGTGTACGTCCTTCAAGTGCGAAAATATTTTCACGGAGGGGTGTGGCACCTGAAGCATCATCTTTGATGAAATCTACATTGGTATAATAAAAGTTGTGATCCGGTTTGTTCAGAATGCCATCGTAAAATGGCGAATAAGCTGTTATTCTGAACGCTTTTTGTTCAGGATATAAATCCAGAATACGCAACATGCCGTTTTTCTCTGCCTGGGTAAGTCCTTCTACACCCGCCTGATAATTACTCAGAAATTGATACACCTTGTTACCATTGTCACCTGTGCTGACTTTATAACCTGTGCCATCGCCCATCACGTGTCCGTTGAATACAAACAGAAAGTTCGGATACAGCTTGACCAGCTTTTCCCACATCCTCAACCCATCGTTGGCAAAATTACCACCGGTATGGTTGCCAATTTCCTGAGAAACCCCTGTTCTGAGTTCGTTGTTGTCACTTAAATATGAATGTGTATTGATGATGATATTGTGCTTCGGGTGTTTTTCGATGATGGTTTTTGCCCAGTTCAGTACTTTGGTTCTGGGAGCATATTCCATTGAGAATAATAAGAATTTGTAATCACCTCTTGAAAACACATGCCAGGTATTGTCAATTTTTCCCGGTTCGAAAACACCACCAAAATAGTCATGTCGCTGGTAACGTTCGAGCGGTAGATAATTGTTCATCAGGTTGGTGCTGCGCGTGTCGGCATACTTAGCTCCGGTACCCATGTCGTGATTACCTGCACAGAAAGTGAATGGAACTTTTTTTCCTTCCAGCAAATTCAGTGCACCGGCAGCTTTCGACCATTGATCGTGACTGTTATCATCCGTGATATCACCCAGGTTCAATACAAATTTTACACTGTCCGCAATTTGATTTATCCAGGCAGGTTGTGACACATAAACATGGTTGAGAGCAGCTTGTTTCAGGTAGCTTTGGGCATCGGGCAGGATGATAATCTTCAATGGTTTTTCTTTCGGCTCCGAGGCATCATAGGATTTTACCCGTATCTGATATACATGTAGTTTACGTGTTGGTCCAAATAACCGCAATTTAACCGCACTGTTGATGTTCAGAAATTCTTCCATCTGTAACTCGTAGTTTTGGTTGTGATGTGGTGGCACGAAAACGGTACGCAGGTTTACCCAAGAGTCGCCGACTTGTTGCTGGATGAAAAACGCCAGTTCGCTGTTGGCATAACCGTTCTCATTTTTACAGAAAACAGTAAACCTGCCCACATTCTCTAATGTTGGTAGTTCGATGTAGGAATTCTCCATATTATCCAGCCGGAAAGCGTAACGGCGGAATTTTTTAAAGTCTTCAACATAGGCTGGTTGCGCCATGGTGCCTGAACCGGCATCGAAACGACCGAATGTTCCATTGAATACCCATTCGCCGGACGTTATGACATCAGCTTTCATACTGAATTCTTTTTGTCCGTTTGTTAATGCCAGTTCCGGAAAAACGGTCTTCCACGAAACTGAATCGCGTGTAAAATCAATATCTAAAATCGTTTGAGCCGTATATGCCTGATTTGTCAGAAGAATGGATATCGAAATGTATAGTAAAATTCTTTTCATGGTTTTTCTGATTTTAAAGTTTTTCTTCGATTTCAATTCTGTACACATTGACAAATCTGGTTGTTACCTCCACATTGTTGATAAGCCGAAGTTTAATCGGGCTATCTGTATTCACATCAAACGACACAACTTCGTCGCGGGTACCTTCGTAACTTCCCCATGCCTTTAGTAAGAATGCATGTATGGGTATCCATGTGCCGATGTTTTTATCGTAGCGTTCGAGTCCCAACCTGGTGTTACTACCTTTGTTGCCGTTACGGGCATGAATGGTTATTTTTCCCGCGTTGGGAACCTCCGGTAACTCAATGTACCCTGCAGGGTTCGCGATGCGCAGAGCGACTGCAACATTGGCGGTAGGGTGTTTGTGGGTGTGCGATTCTCCCAGTGGACAAGGTTGTACTTCCAGGCATTCGATACTGCCAAATAGCCTGTATTTACCAAAATACAATTGAAAATTATTTAAATCGTTATACGCATTACCGCCGCCGATTGCTGGAGTAGTATATGGGTTGTCGCCGAATGCATAATCGTTTTGTTGGTTTCCCGGGTTGAGCCTCAGTAGTTCGGCTTCCCATTCGGGACTGGAGAATTCTTCGGCTATGTGTAATTTTTGTCCCTGAATGGTAAAACAGGTGCAGAAAAATGCCAGAATCAGAAGATTATTTGTGCTTGTTTTCATGATAGATTATGTAATATTAATTCACAAAACAAAGGTAGATTGAATATAATTGTTTGTTTTTCATCAATGTCCTGAAAACATTCAATTATGTTCAATCTACCTTGTTATTAACCGGAGCAGTTACTGTATTATTTGCCTGATTTTACGAATCGAACATTTTCGTAAAAGAATTGCTGATCAGCTTCTGTTTTGTATGTTTTGGTATGAGGAGAGTAAGTCTGGATCCTGAAAGTCCCTTTTTCCGGATTAACATCCACTATTCTCAGAAAACCATTACCACCATTGACCGTTCCATCAACTCCCCCCTGATAGTTGGCCAGAAACTGATAGACTTTATTCCCGTGAACGCCGGTGTCGACCTGATGTCCAACACCCCGACTGGTAACATGCCCGTTAAAGGTAAAGATAAAATTGGGATACAGTTTGACTAATTTGTCCCAAATCTCCTGTCCGTCGTTGGCATAATCATCGCCGGTATCTTTCCCGATGCCGTAACTTTGCGGTCGTCCCGGGTGATCGGGTTTGCTACCCTGACGGGTATCATCGCGGAACATGTACGCGTGGGTGTTCAGAATGACATTGTGGTCGGGATGTTGCTCCACGATTTCGCGTGCCCATTTCAACACTTTATCGCGTGGACCAAATTCCAGAGATAAAATCAAAAACTTGTAATCTCTCCACTGGAAAGTGTGCCAGCTGTTATCCATTTTGCCTGCTTCGAAAACGCCGCCAAACCAGGGTAAGCGTTCATACCTGGAAACAGGATAGTATTTGTTTAAGTAAGTGGTGTTTCGTTCGTTCGCGTTGGTCGGATTACCCATGTCGTGGTTACCCGGCACGAAGGTGTAAGGCACTTTTTTACCATATAAGATGGTCATGGCTCCAGCCGATACTGAAAACTCTGGATCGTTGTTTTTCTGGGTTAAATCACCCTGGTTCAGTACAAACATAACGCTATCGGATTGATTGGCAATCCAGCTGGTTTGTAATCCATACAGAAAATTCAGTCTCTTAAACTGGGCGTACGATTGAGGATCCGGTAGTAAAATCAACCGTAATGGTTTTTCCTGTGGTTCGTTTTTGTCGTATGCATGCGCCCTGATGCCATACACATGGATGTTCTTGGTTGCCCCGTAAATACGCAGTTTTACTTTTTTATCGATATTCAGGAATTCTTCCACCACTTGTTCGTAGTTTTGATTATAGTGTGGCGGTAGGTAGATAGTGCGGATGGTTTCCCAGTTTTTCCCATTCAATTGTTGAATGTAAAATTCGCCCGGTTCCATGGCGCTTGCATTTTTACAAAAGACCGTAAACCGACCAACATTAGTCAGTTGCGGCAACTCTATATAGGAATTCCCCTTGTTGCTCAACCGGAATGCCCATTTTCTGAATTGTGTCGAATCTTCGAGATACACAGGCTGTGCCATTGCATTTTCGCCCGGATTGAATGCGCCGAAAGCACCTTCAAAACCATACATATTCTTCTTAAGCGTTTTAATATTGACAAAGTAATTGGTTTTTGCTTCATTCCATTGTGGTGTTGGAAAAACGGCTTTCCAGTAAGTTGAATCTTTCGTGAAGTCCATTTCCAGCATCACTTTTGGTGCTGCGGTTGCGCAGGATACAAATGTGAAAATGAATAGGGTAGTGAATAACAAATTTTTAATATATCTTTTCATCTCTTTAAATTTTGTTTTAAGTAAAACGATATTAAGCATAAAATGTTTACTTAGGGTTGTTTAAGTTGAATTTAGGGTTTTCAGAAACAACATGTTCCTTTTCCATAATGGTTCTCATTTTGGATACAATGTCGGGGTGTTGTTCAGCTAAATCGTATTGTTCTCTCGGGTCTGTTTCAAGATTGTATAATGCCAGGTGTGAATTACCTTTCCGGATATTTTGCCATAAACCTTTCCATTTTCCCATTCGGATGGCTTTCTGCCCGCTGCCTTCTGGAAATTCCCAGTAAAGAAACGCATGTTCCCGCTGTTTTTTACCAAGTAATTCATTGTAAAAACTGATACCATCTGTTTTTTTATACTTTCCTCCCATGATTTTCGCGAGGGTGGGCATATAGTCATAGGAACACGAAATATGACCTGACTCCCGGTATGTTTTGATTTTCGAAGGCCAGGATACAATCAGTGGAACCCTTATACCTCCTTCGTGCAGGGATGTTTTACCCCAGTCTTTTTCACTGTTGAAAATGCCATTGCTGTTGAAAAATACCGATTGAGTACCACCATTAAATGTGGCACCATTGTCACTCGTGAATATTATCACCGTATTTTCATAGATGCCAGCTTTTTTCAATTGATCAACCAATATGCCAATTTGTTCGTCGAGGTAACTAATCATGGCTGCATAGGTTGCCCTGGGGTATCTTGAGGGAAGATATCCGTTACCACCAGTATAAGGTTCTTCATCGCCCAATTTCTTTACATAATAATCGACCCACTTTTGAGGTGCCTGCAATGCCACGTGTGGAATGGGAGTTGTCCACATCAGAAAAAAGGGTTTATCTGCATTTTTATCGACAAATGTGGTCAGTTCTTCAAACATCAAATCTCCGGAATATTGTTTCCGGCTGAATGATTTGTAGCTATCAGGATTGTATTTGTCAGCCCGCTTGCTCAGTGTTTGTTTTGGTTCCAGTAATGGCGCATTGTCGAGATACACGCGTTCCTCATTTTTATACAGGAACATCGGGTAATAGGTATGCGCTTGTCGTTGACAATTATATCCAAAGAAAAAATCGAATCCCATTTTATTCGGGGTGCTTGCTGAGCCCGGATATCCCAGTCCCCACTTACCAATCATGGCAGTTGTATAGCCGGCTTGTTGAGCCATCTTTCCTAATGTGTATGTGTCTCCGGGCATGGGATATTGTCCTTCGAGTGCCGGATTATCAAGCATAGCCTGATGACTCCATACCTCTCCTCTGTTGCTTAATTCGTCATTTCCCCGTATGGGTGTGTGTCCGGTGTGCAAGCCTGTCAGCAAAACCGAACGCGATGGTGATGAAACAGCAGAACCGGCATAATGTTGTGTAAAACGGATGCCTCTGTTTGCAAGCGCATCAATGTTTGTGGTTTCAATTATTTTTTGTCCGTAACAACCCAGCTCTCCATAACCCAAATCATCGGCCAGGATAAAAATTACATTCGGTTTTTTCGCTGCAAATGCCTGCATGGTTGATTGGGCAACCAGCAGGCATAAGCCGGAATAAAAAGCTGAATTCATATAAGAATATTACAATTCATTAAACATATAATTGTGTTCGTATTTCTTGAAATGATACCTGTTGCGGGGTGTTGGTAAGGGATCGCCGGTAGCAATTTCCCATTTCAGCAATTCTGCGAGCAGTTCCGCTTTAACACGACTGCAGGCCTTTTTGTCAAAAAGATTTTTCAACTCTAAGGGGTCTTTTTTCAGGTTGTAAAGCTGGCCGTTTCCTTCCATGTCGAAAATGATTTTCCAGTCACCCTTGCGAACCATTTTGGTAAATCCACTTTGTGTCCAGGTATTTAGTTCATCAAAGAAGTATTTGTTTTTGGTCACAGCGCCTTCGCCCAGGTAGTCGGTGCCGTCTTTTCTCGTGTAGAACTGACCACCATATCCATGTTCCACATACACGCTCTGGAATTCAGTCTCAGGATATGCTTTGCCCTGCAACATCGGCCACAGACTTCTGCCCTGTACGCCGACAGGTATGGGGGCTCCGACAATTTCGCAAACCGTGGGAAAGATGTCGGCAAATGAAACATGGGCTTTGTGTGGCTTAGCTGATGCCTGCACGCCGGGTCCGCTCCATTGCATGGGCACACGTGCGGCAATCTCATCCAGTCCGGCTCCTTTTTTCATCAGGGCATATTCACCTACATAATCGCCGTGATCGGAAATGAAAATGAAGATGGTGTTTTCGTACAAGCCCTGCGATTTCAGGTTGTCGATGAATCGTTTGATCTGATCATCGATCATGCGCATCATGCCTAAATAGATTGTACGTAATTCCTCTAACTGATCTTCGTATCCCACGTGTCCGATTGCCATCATTTCCGCGAGCGTTTCGTAGCGTTCCCCTTTCAGCAGCCTTTCTTTTGCCCCGGTTGTCAGTGGTGGCAGTTTGCCTTTGAACATCGAGAAATAGGGCTCACATGCCTGATAGGGATTATGGGGTTCTGCGAAGGAAAGCCAGAGCATAAAAGGTTTGTCCTTTACCTGATCGACCCAGGCATTTGCCTCGTCAACCATGCGATATACTGGCTGACTCTCAATTCCACCGGGAGCCGGTTCAAACGAGGCATACAATTGAGTGCCTTTTAAGAATCTATCAAATTGATCGCCTTTTGCTGTTCCGGATGGACCTACTTTTCCGCCGTGGTTGTATTCCGACCAGTAATCAAGCCGGTTAGCCCTCAGGTAAGAGTGATTCTTTCCTACCAAAGCAGTCATGTAGCCCTTTTCTTTAAGTACATGGAAAATATCTTTATCGAAGAAGGCGTCTTGTTCGTTTTGATTGCATCTCACATGGGTTGCTTTCGGATATCTGCCGGTCAGTAAGGAAGTGCGGGCCGGCACACTGGCCGGACTGGTTGTATAGGCTTTGTTGAACCAGGTTCCGTTATATGCCAACTCGTCAACAGTTGGCATGGTGTTTAAAGGGTAGCCTTCTCTTGCCAGTAAATCGGCCCGTTGCTGGTCGGTCATGATGAGGACGATATTCGGACTTTTTGCTTCAGCCTGAAAACAAGCCAGTGTCAGACAAGAACCCGCCATGCCGGTTAATAATGATTGAATTTTCATTCTTCTATGACTTATAGGGTTATATGTTGAAATTTATAAGTTCTAATTCTGAATTTCCGGCACAACTGCCCCCACATCCTCTCTCCATGCATTTAGTTTTGCCATGAGATCTTTCACGATGTCAGGATGTTGCAATACTAAATTATTTGTTTCACCGATGTCCTCTTTCAGGTTGTATAACTCAAGAGCTCCTGAGTCGTAAAACTGCATCAGTTTCCAGTCGCCCGAACGAATGGCGGCCGATGACCGTCCTCCCAGAAAATGAGGCTTATCCAGCGGATAATGCCAGTAAAGTGCTCTTTCTTTGAGAGATTCGCTTTTGCCTGTCCAGAGTGACCACAGCGAAAAACCATCGGGTTGCTGATACAGGTCTTTTTTGTGAACTCCCAACATATCACAGAAAGTAGGCAGGTAATCGTAGGTGACTACCGGTTCGTCAATCACCTTACCTTGAGGAATCATTGCCGGGAAATAGACAATTTTAGCTATGCGGATACCGCCTTCATACTGCGAACTTTTTCCATCGCGTAATGGAGCATTGGTGGTGACATTGGTTTCGCCTCCATTATCGCTGGTAAATACAATCAGGGTATTTTCGAGCAGACCTTTTTCCTTTAGTTTATGCAAAATAGCGCCGACACCCCGGTCAATATCCCTCAACTGTGCAGCTAAATGTGGATTGTTTTTGTTGGCGCGATAGTCGGCCGGCCATTTTTTATAAGGATCGTTTTCCGGATTGTTTGGCGATGGTGCGCTTACACCCGCTCCCGGTTTGTTGCGAAAGTATTCAACATCTTCCGGTTTGCCCTGAACCTGTGTGTGTACTGCATAATGGCTCAAATACAAAAAGAATGGCTTTTCGTCGTTTTGTCTGTCGATAAACCGTAATGCTTCCTCATTCAGCCGGTCAACAAGAAATTCTTTGGAGCCTGCCAATAGCTTTTCAATATCTTTGTTGAAATGGTAAGGATGGAACCATGTTCCATTGGCGATTCCTTCATTTTCCGATACAATGACTTCGTCGAAACCGTGTTTGTCAGGTGATGATTCATAGGGTGCGCCAGCTCTTGTATAGCCGGTTTGATGCCATTTTCCGATGATGCCGGTGTGATAGCCTTTGCTCTTGAACACCTCGGCTAAGCTTGTGTAATCTTCATTCAAATGCTTGGTGTCATCAGGACGCAGGTAATCAATGATGCCGGTGCGGGGAGGGAACAACCCTGTCATGAGGGCAGCCCTGGTAGGTGAGCTTACCGTCTGGGCCGAGTATGCGTTTGTAAAACGAATGCCATTTTCAGCCAGTTTGTCAATGTTAGGTGTCTCATTGAATGAATTACCGTAACATCCTAATTCGGAGTACCCTAAGTCATCCGTCAGGATGAAAATAACATTCGGCTTTTTGGGTTCTTCTGCACAAGAGTATAAGAGTGCAGGCGCTACACCGGTTACGGCAAGCGATAAAATTAAATTGCTTTTTAATACTTTCATGGTTATTGAAGTGTTAATGTTTGTGTCTTGTTTGTTTTGAGTGCCACAAAGCTAAAACTTTTTATCAGGTTTTTCGTTCACTATTGTTCTGAAAATAGTCAATTATGAACAATAGTGTCATAAAACTTAACATGATTGAAAGCCTAACATTGAGATATTCATGTATCTTTGTAATAGTTTAATATATCATTCTAAATTTTAAATAGTTGTCAAAATGAAGATTAACCGGCGATTTAGTGCTAACTGCCTGTTGTTAGCGATTTTTGTTACATTGCAGACTTTGAGCTCAGTACAGGCTCAGAAACGGGATTCGGAAGTGTATAAGTTTCCTGAGAATAACTACACAGAAACCAGAAGCGTGATCCGGATTCCGGATATCGATGGATACAAAACATTAAAATGTGATTTTCATTCCCATACATTTTTTTCAGATGGACATGTGTCGCCTGTGGCCAGGGTAAATGAGGCCTGGAATGATGGATTGGATGCCATTGCCATCACCGATCATATTGAATACCGGCCACACAAAGAATATGTTATTGCTGATTTCAATAAGTCGAACGAATTGGCTGTTGCCCATGGAAATAACATCGGATTTATTGTTATTAAAGGTGCTGAAATAACGCGAAAGAAACCAATCGGACACCTCAATGCCCTGTTTATTCAGGATGCAAACAAGCTGGAAGTCAAAGATCCGGTTGATGCCATCAAAGAAGCAGTAAGCCAGGGGGCATTCATATTATGGAATCATCCGGGATGGCCCGATGACTCTACCACCATGTACGACATCCATAAAAAACTGATTAAAGAAAAACTGATTCATGGTGTTGAGTTGTGTAATGGTTTTAACTGGTATCCAAGGGTGATGACCTGGGTAAAAGAAACCGGAATGACGGTTACTGCAAATACGGATATCCATCACCTTACGGGTACAGCCTATGGAGATGGAGCGAAACGCACCATGACACTCGTATTCGCGAAAGAAAGAACCGAAGAGGCGATTAAGGAGGCCTTGTTTGCCGGAAGAACACTGGCTCTTTTTCAGGGATATGTTGCAGGTAAAGAGCAGTATATCAAGAGCCTGATAAAGGCAAGTCTGGATGTGAGGGTCATCAATGCCGAAAAGGGTTTGATTGAAGTAACCAATCTTTCTGACCTTCAATTCGTGCTGAAACATGGAAAATATAGCCTGAATGTGGTTTTACCCGGTAAAGCTGTACGGATGACGGTAAAGCAGGGAGTTGAAGTTGAATTCAGCAATTGCGTCATCAGTGAAAACGACCGACTGAAAATGAAACTGTGGTAACGAATTGATTGCATGACTTGAATGCAACGATTTTATTATCTTTGTTCGTTTTAATTAATTGAAAGTATGAATAGGTGGATTAGTTTTATATTGTTGTTTGTTTTCAGCATATTGATTGCTGAAGCAGCAACCAGTAAAATACGTTTTTCACATATTACCAATAAAGACGGACTACCCAGTAATACCGTTTTTTCCATCATGCAGGATTATAAAGGGTATTACTGGTTTGGTACCAAGGCAGGTTTATGTCGTTACGATGGTCAAACCATCGTGAAATACGAACATCAATTCAACGATTCCACATCACTGCCGGGTAATCTGGTACATTGCACTTATCAGGATAGTAAAAAGAACCTTTGGGTATCAACCATTACCGGGGTAGCAATATTCGATCGTGCAAACAATAAATTTCAGACAATCAACCGGAAGCTAATTATCAGGGATATTATTGAAACCAAAGACGGAAAAATATTTGCTGCGTCTTCTGTTGGATTGAAAGTGTATGACCCAGCTGTTCGTGATTTCGTTTCCTATAAGAGTGAAAATAATCTTGAAATCAATAACTTTTGTACCAGCCTGGTAATTGATGATTCCGGAAGACTTTGGGTTGGATCAACAAGCGGACTTTTCCATATTAACCTGGAGAGCAATACTGTCAGTCACTATAAAAGTAACCCTGCAAACCCGAATGCCCTGATATCCAATAATATTTTTCACCTGTATATTGATTCCGGAAAAAGATTATGGATTGGTACCGGAAATAAAGGTATCTGCTATTTTGACCAACAATCGGGTAACTTTGTTCAGGTTAAGGGTTTAAGCAATGACTATGTGCACTGTGTGACAGAAGATGATTTTGGACGTTTGTGGATTGGTACTGAGAGAGGGTTGAATATCTACAATCCGGCAACAAAGAAAATGCAGATTTTTCTGCACAACTTATCAGATAAAAACAGCATAAATGATAATGCTATTCACTCCATTTATTTCGATGATTACAAGAATATGCTGGTGGGGACTTATTTCGGAGGCGTCAATCTTTCGCTCAAAATCTATCAACAGTTTAATATCTATGAATCAGGAGAAACGAGGCAATATATAAGTGGGAAAGCAGTACGTCAGATTATTGGTGACAATCAGGATAATATGTGGATAGCTACCGAGGATGGAGGTTTAAACTATTTTGATAAAAAGCATGATGCTTTTAAAGTGTACAAGCAAGTGCCCGGACAAAACAGCTTATCGTATGACAATGTGCATTCGGTTATGCTCGACAGGGATGGAGATTTGTGGATTGGTACCTTTTTAGGAGGTTTAAATAAACTCGAAAAATCAACCCAACGTTTTACTTTATATAACAGAGAAAAATATCCGGTATTTAATGTTGATAATGTATTCGCCATTTTACAGGATAAAAGCGGTCTTATCTGGATTGCTACGAGTAATGGAGTACTTACATACAATAAGAGGACGAACGAATTTAAACAATTTGAACCCGACATTTTTTTTAATGAAACGGTGAATGTGTTATTAGAAGACAGCAAAGGGGAAATATGGTTGGGGTCACGGAATCTGGGTGCGTTCAAATACAATAAGGAGATGAATAACCTGAAAAATTACCGGCCGGGCGGTCGTAATTCAATTTCAGATTTATTTATCAATTACCTTTATGAAGATCACCAAAAGAACATTTGGATTGCCACTCACAATGGTGGACTGAATTTGTTGAATACCAAAAAAGATTCAATTACTGTTTTCAGAACAACCGAAGGTCTTCCTTCCAATACGGTTTTCTCACTTATCCAGGATAATGATAAGAATCTATGGATTACAACAAATAACGGATTGAGCAAATATGATTTGATTCACAAGGTATTCAGTAACTTCACCGTACAGGAGGGCTTACCCAATAATCAGTTCAATTATAATTCGGCTTACAAGGACAGAAATGGACGCTTATATTTTGGTACCATCGATGGCTTAATCAGTTTCGACCCTCAGGCATTGGTGATGCCTCATTCGCGGGCTGCCATTGATATCACCGACTTTAAAATCATGGGAAAAAGTGTAGTTCCTGATGATCCCGAATCTCCAATCAAAAAATCAATTAATGAAGTAGAGGAAATTGTACTTACCAGTGAGCAAGCTAAATTTATTTCCTTTGAATTCACGTTGCCCACTTTGTTTTATTCTAAGAATTTGTCTTTCGATATTAAAATGACAAATTCGGACCAGGACTGGATTAACATGGGAACACAAAGACAGGTTTCATTCTCTAACCTGTCACCGGGAGATTAT
Organism: Bacteroidota bacterium; assembly: GCA_022708505.1. Classification (GTDB taxonomy): domain Bacteria; phylum Bacteroidota; class Bacteroidia; order Bacteroidales; family Paludibacteraceae; genus Paludibacter. The sequence goes on along the minus strand of JAKIYP010000003.1, from coordinate 28,838 downwards.
ACATTTATGTTGAAAGTAGCTGATAATATCAGTTGGGCGGATACCGGTGTGAGATCAATCAGGATAAAGGTGTTGCCCCCATTCTGGAGAACAGATCTGGCTTATGTTATTTATACACTCCTGCTTTTGGGGATTGCGTTTTACTATAACCGGCACATGAACAAAAAGCGGGAAGAAGAACGTGCTGCCCTGAAAGAAAAAAATGAGAAAGAACGTATCAAGGAAATAAACCGTCTGAAACTTAATTTCTTTACCAATGTGTCGCATGAACTGAATACGCCGCTTACACTGATTATTTCACCCATACAGAACCTGTTAACGCAATTTAATTTGTCGCCTGATTTGGAAGAAAAACTGCGGATGATCAGACGCAATGCGGAACGGATGAAACACCTGATTGAGGAATTAATCTCATTGGGTAAAATTGAAACGGAAGAAGAGAAAATAACGGTGCATGAAGGATATGCATTGAGGTTTATACTTGAACTTGGAAATGGATTCAGATCCTGGGCCGAATCAAAGAAGATTCATTTTACCATGGATATTACCGTGGCCAAATATCCGGTGTATTTCGATTCGGTTAAAGTTGAAAAAATTGTGTATAATTTACTCTCTAATGCGTTCAAATATACAGAGCCACAGGGAGAAGTGAAGCTGTCGGCTGGATATTTCCTCGAAAACGGCGTGAAAATGCTGCGAATTCTGGTGGAAGATACAGGCAGGGGAATATCGGAAAAGAATCTGCATAAAATTTTTGAAAAATACTACCAGATTAGCGACCACGATAAAAACAGTGGGTTTGGTATCGGTCTGAATCTGGTAAAGCAACTGGTGGCTTCACATAAGGGTCGGATTGATGTGAAAAGCGAAATAGGCAAAGGAAGTAAATTTACTGTTGTGCTGAATGTGGATGGGAAAAGTTATGAAGATCATGAAAAATCGGAAAGTAAATTTGATAATGAGCAAATTGTGAGTTATCAATATCTGGTTCCGGATGTGCTGGAGAATGAACTGATTAATCCTGTTGCAAATCATGCAGTCGATAATCATCATAAGTCCGATGAAATACCTTATTTGCTGGTTGTGGAAGATAACCCCGATATGTTGCAGTTTATAGGAAGTATCTTTGAAGCTGATTACCGGATTAAGCTTTGCACGAATGGAAAGGAAGCATTTGCTGCTGCCCTCGAAACCACGCCCGATTTAATCATCAGTGACCTGATGATGCCGGAGATGGACGGACTTGAATTGTGCCGGTTGATGAAAACTTCGATTGAAACCTGTCACATCCCCTTCATCATGTTAACTGCCAAGGCCGGCGATGATAATGTGGCTGAAGGCTATGAATATGGCGCTGATTTTTATATCAAGAAGCCATTTAACGCGGCAATTTTAGTTCAACAGGTGAAAAACATCCTGACTACCCAGGAAAATCAACGCAACTATTTCAGGGAAAATACCGATTCTGTTTTTGAATCCGCCGTAATCAATTCCAGGGATAAGAAGTTGCTTGAAACAATCAATGAGCATATCATGAGTCATTTGTCGGAAGAAAATTATTCTATCGTTAACCTGACGAAAGACCTTGGTATTAGCAGGACATTGCTGCATACCAAATTAAAAGGTCTGGTGGGTATGTCGGCAACTGAATACATCAACAAAGTGAAACTCAAGGAAGGCTTGCGGTTGCTCCAGGAAGGGAATAATATTTCTGAGGTATCCTATATTACCGGTTTTGCTTCACCCAGTTATTTCTCCCGATGCTTTAAAAAAGTGTACGGTACTTCTCCGAGAGAATTTATGAAAAAAGATTGATTTCCTGCTCCGGCAATAGGCAATGTGCCTGTGTTTTGAACAGTTTTGTCAGTATTGCGAACATCTGTGAAAATCTGAATTAATATGTTCGTTTATCTTTGCCTTGTTATTAAATCAGGCAAAGTAAATCAACATCATAATTTAATTTTTCATGAAGCAACTTTTGTACATATCAGCGATTTCACTGTTGCTGATGTCGTGTTCATTATTTAATCCTACCCCGGTTGAAGATACTTCCCTGTTGCCGGTCATCACCCTTAAAACTAAAACTGCTGGCAACCCGGCAGAATCGCAGTTAATAAAGGTAAATGAAATACATAAACTCCAGGGTAAAAATAAAGATGTAAAACTTGAACTAAAGAACCTGATCACCGGAGCGGGTAAATCGGTATATACTTTAACCGTGAAAGCAAATAAGGATGTTAATTTTCATGTAAGCCTGAACTTCCAGTTGGAAAATATGCCCCACGATACGCTCGACTTTTTATTGCCCGGTCTGTGGTATAAGCGAAATTTATTTGTTTCTGATGGCGCTCCTTCCATGAAAGTGTCGGATGAATGGATGTTTCGTGAAGACAGGTTGAGCACACCGATGGTTGCGGCTTATAATCCGGTAAACCAGCATTATTACGCGTTAAGACATACCAACAAAATTGAGAATGATTACTTGTTGCCATATAACAATGGTGAAGTTATCATGTATGGAGAAAGTGACCTTGGAAGTGTTGGGTTTGGTAAAGAAGATAAAAATGCTTATTTGGCCGTTTCATATCCTGTCGCTGAATATCCGAAGGCATATACCCGCAAGTTGCAGTTGACAAATCCGATCACGGTATTTAAACACCTCAAAAAAGGAGAAGAGATTGTATTGACTTATGAAGTTGTGAAAGGGGAAGCGTCTTCCTATAGCGCATTTGTAAAAGAAATGTGGCAATATGCTTATGACAGTTATCAACCCGAACAGCTTGTACCCGAACATACCCCGGATGAAGTTAAGCAACATTTGGCCGATTATTTCCGTCAGAGTTTTACCGATGAATATCCCTTAAAAGGTTATTCGGGGGTCCATGTTCACATTGATCAGTGTGAAAAAAGGGGAATTATAGAAGTCGGTTTTATCGGAAGGGTTTTGCTGAATGCACTTTATGCCCTTCAGTACGGGGAGCAAACCGGGGATGCACAACTCGTGAAAGATGCTTATGCCATATATGACAGTTATCAGGCTAATGGTTTTACAAGCAATGGCTTTATTCGTGAAAAGATTGATTTTAAACGGAATCACGAATGGGATGAATTAAGTATTCGCCGGCAAAGTGAAGGGGTGATGGCCTTGCTGTACTTTTTGGATTATGAGAAATCCAAAGGACGCAATCATCCTGAATGGGAGAAAAAGATTCAAACTTTATTACAAAGATTCATCGTGTTGCAAAGGGAAGATAACAGTTTCCCCCGGAAATTTGACAACAACATGAACGTAATTGATGATACAGGTGGTAGCAGTTCCTGCACGGTGTTACCGCTGACAATGGCGTATAAATATTTTAATGAACCAAAATATCTTGACGTTGCCGAGAAAACGGCCATCTATATGAAAAAAGAAAGTGTGGATAAAGGTGTTTATTTCTCATCTACCTTAGATGCCCGTTGTGAGGATAAGGAAGCTTCAATTTATATAACCACTGCTTACTACTATTTGTGGCTTACCACAGGTAAACAGAAGTACGTCGATTATGCTTCCCAAAGCGTGTATTTTTCTTTGAGCTATTATTATACCTGGGATGTACCCTTTGCCAAAGGTCAGATGCTTGGAGATCTTGGATTGAAATCGAGAGGCTGGGGGAATGTTTCGGTTGAGAATAACCACATCGATGTTTATGTATTTGAATTTATTGATGTGCTGAACTGGTTGTCGCGGAAAAACGGTGACAAACGCCTCGAAGCGTTTGGGAAGGTGATGGCAAGCAGCATGCAGGATCAGTTGCTGCCGGTAGAAGGGCGGTTGTGTGGCGTTGCCAAACCGGGATATTATCCTGAAGTGGTACAACATACAAACTGGGATTACGGTGTGAATGGCAAAGGATATTATAACCGGCTTTTCGGGCCGGGGTGGGTAGTTGCTTCGCTGTGGACCATGTTGTCGCCGGGAAATACGGAAGCTTATTTTAATAAAGATGTGGCAATAAATTAGCATACGATAAAATGATTAACCAAATGAAATCAAGTACCAATTTCAATAAAGCATGGGGTTTTACGCTTGCCGCAGCGGGAGTTTCCTTTGCTTCTGCCGGTTGTGCCGAAAGTTTTGCCAACGTAAAAGAAAAACCGAATGTAGTTATTATATTAGCTGATGACCTGGGATGGGGTGATGTCGGTTATCATGGCAGTAAAATCATGACACCGAACCTGGACCTGCTGGCCGAGTCGGCGATACGGTTGAACCGTTTTTACGTGGCGCCTGTATCAACACCAACAAGAGCCGGTATGCTTACCGGCCGGTATCCGAACAGGATGGGAGTTCGTCATGTAGTTATACCGCCCTGGCGTGATTATGGCATTGAACCGGAAGAGATTTTCTTGTCGCAGGAACTCGAAAAAGCAGGCTATAAACACCGTGCCATCATTGGGAAGTGGCATTTAGGACATTCCCGCAAAAAATACTATCCCCTGAATAAAGGTTTTACCCATTTTTACGGTCATCTGAATGGCGCTATTGATTTCTTTTCATTAGAAAGAGAAGGTGAGCTTGACTGGCACAACGACTGGGAAAGCTCGTATGACAAAGGTTACAGTACTGATTTGATAACGGAACATGCTGTTAAATGTATCAACGAATATACGAAGGAGGAAAATCCGTTTTTCATTTATGTCGCCTACAATGCTCCGCATACTCCCTTGCAGGCAAAGGATGAAGATTTAAAACTCTATGGTTTTGATCCTTCAAAGCCTCGTTTTGGAAAAGGGGATAAAACCGGAAGAGGAAATACCCAGGAACAAACATTTGCAGCCATGGTCACGTGCATGGACAGAGGGATAGGAGAAATAATAAAAAAACTGAAAGATACAGGTGAATTCGATAATACTATTTTCCTGTTTTTCAGTGATAACGGACCTGATGTGGGTTCCAGCGGTGAGTTGAGAGGCCGCAAATTTTTGGAATTCGAGGGTGGCGTACGTGTGCCGGCTCTGCTTAGCTGGCCTGCACAATTAAAAGGAGGCAGAACCATCAACCAGGTAACAGGTTATGTGGATGTGATGCCGACAATCTTGGATGTGTTGAATGTTAAGTCAAAAGCTCAGTTCGATGGTATTAGCATGTTGCCGGTGTTAAGTGGTAAAAAAGAATCTATCGACAGAAATTTATACTTAGGGTTGGGAGCTGTTGTTTCTAATGAATGGAAATTTATTGAGCATGGGCATAATGATAAAATGAAGATGGATTCAGATATGCTTTTTAAAGTTAATGAAGATCCTTTTGAAAATAACAACCTGATAAAAACGCATAAAGAAAAGGCTGCGGAACTTAAAAAGTACGTAAAACCTTACGATGCCATTGAACCTCCACGTCCGCTACCGGATTATGCTGTGGGTCGTGAAGGATTTAAACCGCCCAAAGAGTGGAAAGTAACAGAAGAATAATACCGGTATAAAAACAGATAATTGTTTAGTTAACATGATGAATCAAAGTAAATGGATTTTGCCTTTTCTCATCGGGGCAAATGCTACTAATGCAGTAGCAACTGAGAAACCGAATATCATTTTAATTTATATTGATGATATGGGTTTTGCTGACCTCACCAGTTTCGGTGGTCCCTATCAAACTCCCAATTTAGATAAACTGGCTAAGGATGGGATACGCTTTGGCCAATATTATTCAGCCTGTCCGATTAGTTCTCCATCACGGGTGGCCGTAACAACCGGTATGTATCCTGCCCGTTGGGGCATCAATACTTTTCTTCAAACAAGAAGTGGAAATGCGAATGCAGAGCAAAATGATTTTCTGAATAATGCCGCACCATCTCTGGCAAGAACACTGAAACAAAACGGCTATGCAACTGCGCATTTCGGAAAATGGCACATGGGTGGCGGCCGGGATGTGTACAATGCACCTTCTATTGCAACTTATGGTTTTGATGAATTCTCATCGACTTACGAAAGTCCGAATCCTGATCCGAAATTAACTTCCACTAATTGGATATGGGCTAATTCAGACGAAGTGAAACGATGGGACAGAACCGCCTATTTTGTTGATAAAACACTTGATTTCTTATCCAGAAACAAGGGAAACAAATCTTGTTATATCAACCTTTGGCCCGATGATGTTCATACCCCGTTTGTGTTTAATGTAGATTCGGACGGTGATGGTGTTGGGGACGGTAATCCTAACCCCAGTAATACACGTGAGTTAGAGTCGTCATTTAATATTGTACTCACCGAGTTGGACAAGCAAATCGGTCGTTTGATACAGGGAATCAAGGATTTAGGTTTAGAAGAGGAAACGTTAATTTTGTTCACGAGCGACAACGGTCCGAATCCCCGCTATTCGGGAAGAAGAACATTGAATTTCCGTGGACAAAAATCTCAATTGTACGAAGGTGGAATCCGTTTACCCTTTATTGCACATTGGCCGGGTAAAATTGCTCCGAATCAGTATAACTCACAGTCAGTACTTTGTTCGGTAGATTTATTCCCCACCTTGTGCTCGATTACAGGAACGCCTCTGCCAGCCACTTTTCAGTTGGATGGTTTGGACAGAAGTAATATTCTGCTGGGTGGAGTGCACGAAGAACGTCCTCAACCGCTTTTCTGGCAGTTTGGTAAGTTTCTGGCTGATCCTAAGAGTCCCCATATTGCTGTAAGGGATGGTGACTGGAAATTATTGGTTGATGTTGATGGTGGCCGAACAGAACTCTACAACATGAAAACTGATTTTCTGGAAACAACAAACGTGGCGTCGGCAAATCCGGAAGTAACAAACCGGTTGAAACCGATGGCATTGCAATGGTTTGGACAAGCTTACCGGCAATATGCCGACTGGACTTCGGATGTTGAGCAGATTCCTGTATCACAGGTAATGAGGGTTTTCCCTAATCCGGTAGGTGAGATTCTGAATATACATGCTGCATTTCAGACTTATAAGGTGTCTGTACTTAATCTTAGTGGTGAAACAATTATCCCGGGCAAACAGCAAGAGTCAAAAATAGATGTTAGTACGCTCAACAAAGGGATTTATTTCCTCATGCTTGAATCAGAAAATAAGAAATATTACAGTAAATTCATTAAGGAATGATTAATTCAAGTGTGTCACTAAGCTTTTCTTGTCAATTTTACCTCTTTTTGGGTCAATTTTGCTAATATTTTTATAGCGACGATTTTATCTTTGTAAAGATTTTTTTCATAATCATTATAGTTTTATTTCATGCAAAACAAGTTAACATTACCGCTTCTGCTTGGAAGTAGCCTGGCACTGGTTGCTGCCGAAAAACCTAACATTATTATTATCTACACGGATGATATGGCTTATGCAGATTTATCTTGTTATGGTGGAGATTATGTGGATACTAAAAATATCGATCAGCTGGCAAACGAAGGTATTCGTTTTATGCAGTATTACACGGTAGCTCCGATTAGTTCCCCTTCACGTGTCGGACTTACTACCGGCATGTATCCAACGCGGTGGGGAATTCGCACTTTTTTACAATCAAGAGAAGGTAACAGGAAAAATTTTCAGAATGACTATTTGTCAGAAAAAGCCCCAACAATTGCCAGAACGTTGAAACAAAACGGTTATGCTACCGGTCATTTTGGTAAATGGCACATGGGGGGTGGTCGTGATGTGGACAATGCACCATCGATTCATAGTTATGGTTTTGATGATTATAAATCTACCTGGGAAAGTCCGGACCCTGATCCACTATTAACAGATTCCAATTGGATATGGAGCAGTCGTGATAGTATTAAGCGTTGGGACAGAACCGCTTATTTTGTGGATAAAACCCTGGAGTTCTTTAAGCACAATCAGGGGAAACCTGTTTTTGTAAATTTATGGCCCGATGATGTACATACTCCTTTTGTTCCCAATCCCGACGATATGGAAACTGAAAGGGGTGACTGGGAAAAACCGGAGGCTTTTAAACTGGTATTAAGAGATTATGACATCCAAATTGGCCGGTTGATGCAAGGGTTGAAAGATTTAGGTGTAGACGAAAATACCATGGTGATTTTTACCAGCGACAATGGTCCTAATCCCGATTATGGCGTGGAGCGTACCAAAGGTCTCCGTGGAAAAAAGGGAACTTTGTACGAAGGAGGTATCCGCATGCCGTTTATCGTGCGCTGGCCGGCAAAAATAGCTCCCAATCAGGTAAATGAAAACGCTGTTATGGCAGCAACCGATTTATTTCCTACCTTGTGCAAAATTGCAGGAGCTCAGTTGCCGGAAGGATATCAACTCGATGGTGAGGATCGCTCTGTTGTATTATTGGGAAAAGCTGATGTGGAGCGTGAGAAACCTGTCTTCTGGGAGTTCGGTGTAAATTCTTCTACTATCAACAATAAAAATAAAACCCGCAGTCCGCAAATAGCGGTGCGTAAAGGTGATTGGAAACTGTTGACCAATCCGGATGGTAGTGAAACTGAACTTTATAATATCGTTAAAGACCGTGCGGAAAAACAAAATGTAGCTGAAAATAATCGGAAATTGACGGCTGAAATGAAAAAAGCTGCTATTGATTGGTTCAATAAGGCTTACCGCCAGTTTGCCAATCAATAATTAACCAGTAAGTTTGATTCATTAAAACACAAAATATCATGAGAATTAATTCAATCTTTAGCACAGTCATGAGCGGAGCTTTGTCGCTCCCCCTGGTTGCAAATGCTTCGGATAAACCCAATGTGATTTTAATCATGGCCGATGACATGGGTTATTCGGATATCGGCTGTTACGGTGGCGAAATTCAAACGCCGAATCTCGATCGTTTGGCAAATCAGGGTATCCGTTACACCCAGTTTTACAATGGCGCCCGCAGCTGTCCGACCCGTGCTTCGTTGATGACCGGACTGTATCCGCATCAGGCCGGCATGGGCTGGATGACGGTTGCCAACTTAGGAACTCCACAGTATCAGGGCGAATTGAATGATCGGTGCATGACCATTGCTGAGGTGCTAAAAACAGCCGGTTATGCTACCTACATGAGTGGAAAATGGCATTTGACGCGTAATTATGATGAAACGCAGGCTGCTGATAAACATAACTGGCCTTTGCAACGTGGTTTCGACCGTTTCTTCGGAACCATTCCCGGAGGTGGCAGTTTCTTTACACCCCATGGATTGGCAAGCGGAAATAATATCATCAAGCCTCAACAACCATTTTATTATACCGATGCCATCAGCGATTCGGCTGTTAGTTTCATCCGTGAAAATCAGAGCAAAAAGAAAAAACAGCCATTCTTCATGTATGTCGCGTATACAGCACCTCATTGGCCTTTACACGCGCTGGAAAAGGATATTGCCAAATACAAGGGAAAATATGACAAAGGTTGGGATGTTTTGAGAGAAGAGCGATTCGAACGTATGAAGAAAATGGGTGTTATCCCCGAAAATACGGTTTATCCTGAACGTCACGAAGATGCGGCTGCCTGGTATACCATACCGAAACGATTGAGGCCGGAACTGGCACATCGCATGGAAGTGTATGCTGCTCAGATTGATAATATGGATCAGGGCATCGGACGGATTATCGCGGAACTGGAGAAATCGGGTCAGCTCGAGAATACCATCATCATGTTCTTGTCGGACAACGGCGCCTGTGCCGAAATGATATCGCATGATGACAAAACCGGAGAAATTGGCAGCACCGATGCTTCTTTCGAATCGTACGGACTTGCCTGGGCCAATGCCAGTAACTCACCCTTCCAAATGTTTAAACACTGGATACATGAAGGGGGTATCGCAACACCCTTTATTGTGCACTGGCCAAAAGGAGTTCAACCACAATATCAGGGTAAATTCTATAACAAACCGGCTCACATGGTTGATGTAATGGCTACTGCTGTGGAGGTAAGCAAGGCTGATTACAGTAAAATTGTAAAGAAAAATCCTAAGATTCAACCGCTTGAGGGGCAAAGTCTGCTCTCTACCTTTAGTCTGATTGATAACAATCGTAAGCCTATTTACTGGGAGCATGAGGCCAACATCGGTATGCGTGATGGCAAATGGAAATTAGTTGCCAAAACGAAAGAGGGAGGAGATGCGTCTATAGGCAAACTTGAATTATATGATATTGAAGCAGATCGTTCAGAATCGAATGATTTATCAGCTCAATATCCGGAACGGACCAAAAAGATGTTCGATGAATGGATGAATTGGGCAAACAGGATTCAGGTTTTCCCGCTGGATGCACGTGAGTACAATGAACGTTCCCGCGACAGCCGGAAAAATGAGGAACATATCTGGAAGAAAAGAAAAGAGGATAATCAGAAACTTAATAAGAAATAAAACCAAATCACAGAAACCACAAAAGGCACAAAAGAAAGACTAAGGGAACACAAAAGAACTAATAGCGAATAGTGAATAGTGAATAGTGAATAGTGAATAGCTAATAGCGGAAGTGATGCCCCCCTCTATTAATTCTTAATTTATAATTTTTAATTCTCACTTTTGTGTTCCCTTAGTCTTTCTTTTGTGCCTTTTGTGGTTTAAAATAAATCATTAATAAAGTATTATATGGGACTTTTCAAAAACAAAAAAACAAGCTTCATTCTCTTAATTCTGATGGCAGTTTCGATTTTAGTGGCTGTTGCAGTAAATGTGAATTTATGTTCAAAAGGTAAAGATGCCATTGTTTACAGCAATCCTCTGGCTATCGCTATGGGTGACCCGTATGTGTTGTTAGCTTCCGATGGAAAGTACTACATGTATGGAACCTTTTCGCCCGACGGGAAGCAAGGTTTCGGGACTTACTCTTCTGAAAACCTGCGCGACTGGGTCTATGAAGGAATGGTCTATGAAGGGGCTAAAGCTGATTCGTGGACATTGAAAAACTTCTGGGCGCCGGAAGTGTATGAGAAAAATGGTAAATTCTATATGTTCTTCAGTGCCGATTGGAAAGAAAATCCAACCAATGAACTGGAAAATTTCCGTATCGGGGTTGCTGTTTCAGATAAACCGACCGGTCCGTTTGTCGATATGTCTGATAAACCTTTGTTTGACCCGGGTTATCCGGTTATCGATGGCAATATATTGGAATACAATGGAAAATCTTACTTGTATTATTCAAGATGTTGTTATAAGAATCCGGTGGAGAGCGAAGTGGCCGACTGGGCAAAAGCAAAAGGTATGTTTGATGAAATTGAAGAAAGCTGGATTTACGGAGTTGAAATTGCAAATGATTTTACTGCCATCATAGGCGAACCTGTTTTATTATTGCAACCTCCTAAAAAAATGGACGACATACAGGCGGAGTGGGAGAGTCGCTCGGTAACCAGCGGGGAGGTGAACCGTCGCTGGACGGAAGGTTCTTTTGCTTTTGAGCACAAAGATAAAATCTACATGATGTATTCGGCCAATTTCTATGGCGGAAAGCATTATGCCGTTGGATATGCAACAGCTGAGCATCCGCTGGGTCCTTTCCAAAAAGCAGATAATAATCCGGTTTTACAGAAAAATACAGAACAGGGTGGCATCGTAACCGGTACCGGTCACAATAGCATCACCTGGTCACGCGACGGAAAAAAAATGTATTGCGTGTACCACGGACGTACATCAGCAACCGGCAAAAAAAGGGTGGTATTCATTGATGAAATGTCGATTGATAAAAACGGGGTGCTCACTGTTGACGGGCCTTCTACCACAGAAAAGAGCTTTTAACTGATACAATTCGGAGAAAAGAAGAAACGATCATGCTGAGAAGAAGTGTTATATCATTGTGCCTGATTATATTTATCATGTTACCTGTTGTCGCGTCAGATAAGCAGGTGAGGTTGTTCGATGAAGATGAATTCAGGGGTAACATTGACGGGAAAGAAGTCCGGCTTTATACCCTGAGAAACAAGAACGGCATGGTAACCCAGATTTCTAATTTCGGAGGCAAGGTGCTGAATTTGTGGACTCCCGATAAATCCGGTAAGTTTGACGATGTGGTAACCGGTTTTGCTTCTTTCGATGCGTTTAAAAAAGCACGAGGATCCTATTTCGGGGCGCTGATTGGTCGTTTTGGCAACCGCATCGCTCAGGGGAAATTCTTGCTGGATGGCGTAAGCTACCAGTTGCCTCTGAATAACGGTCAAAACAGCCTGCATGGCGGACCGAAAGGTTTTCATAATGTGGTGTGGGAAGCACGTCCATTTAAAAATAAAAATAAAGAAGATGCATTAGAACTGAAATATCTATCGGCAGCTGGAGAGATGGGGTATCCCGGAAATTTATCCGTTACGGTAGTATATACACTGACCCGTAATAATGCGTTAAAAATTGAGTATTGGGCGACTACTGATCAAAAAACGGTTGTCAATCTTACCAACCATACCTTCTTTAATTTGCATGGTTTCTCCTCTGGTGTAGCTAAATCCATTAATTCGCACGTACTGCAAATCAATGCAAGTAAATACAATCCAACAGACGAAACATTGATTCCCACAGGGGAAATGGCTTCAGTTACAGGAACGCCCATGGATTTTACAAAACCAACTCCGATAGGCGAAAGGGTCGATCAGGACTTTTCTGATTTGAAACATGCCAAAGGCTACGACCACAACTGGATACTCGATAAAGGTCAACATGAGTTTATTGAAGCAGCGGTGATTTACGAACCCTCCAATGGCAGATTGATGACGGTACTCACCACTGAACCCGGCATCCAGTTTTATGGCGGTAATTTCTTCAATGGTAAAGGTACCGGTAAATATGGAGAGGTATATCATCACCGAACGGCATTTGCCATGGAAACACAACATTTCCCCGATAGTCCCAATCAGCCGGATTTTCCATCAACAGTATTGGAACCGGGTGAAACCTATTATCATATGTGTGTGTATCATTTTGATGTTCTCAAGAGTCGCCGGTCGCCAGACGCCGGTCGCCAGACTTCAGTCGCCGGTCGCCAGACATCGTTTGCCAGTCTACGGTCTACGGTCTACGGTCAACAGAATGGAAATTATATTGCAGCAAATAATATTGATTTAAAAGATGTTGGAACATACGGACTTGTGTTCAGCGAAGAACAAACTTTTCATCCAGATAAAAATGGAATTTTAAAAGATCATGTATTGATATTACCCCCTTATGTGGAAGGGATTTTCACGAGCAATGATGGGTTTTTAAACACATCAATTGTTCCAAGTCATATCAACCGCGCGTTGCCCTGGTATTTTAGGTCAGATACCTATGCCAATCTTTTTAACTCGAAGATTAATCCCAATGCTGTTTTTCTGATGATAAAGCTGACGGATGGTCGTAGTATGGCTTTACTTCCCATGGCCAATCCGCTCAGTGTTTGTTATATTTATGCGGATGCTGAGAAAGGATTCTTGTTGCGGCATGCTACCTACGGAACAGAAAGTATTACAGGTAAAGTTCCTTTACTGGCCTGGGCTGTCGCCGATACACCTGTTGAAGCATCCTACCGCCTTTTCGAAAAACTGTCCGAAGATAAATCAATAGCGAAAACTTTCAGGTTGCGTTCGGAGAAGTCTTATTCAGAACCCTACAAATACCTGGGATGGTGTTCGTGGGAAGAATACCGTACCAATATCAACGAAGCTTTGCTGGTAAAAGCCGCTCAGGATTTGAAAAAATCGGAAGTGCCGGTACGTTTTATGCTGATTGACGACGGTCATCAGGATAGAACTGAAATAAAAGAAAATAAAAAGAATAAGCGTACCCTGACTTCTTTTAATACTGACCCCGAATTATTTCCGGATGGTTACGGCAAAATTCTGGCAGAACGCGATACAACTTCCCTCAAATGGTTTGGGTTGTGGCTTAACATGCATGGTTACTGGCAGGGGTTTACGAAGGAAAACAATGGCTTTGGCGAACTCAATGATTGTTTGCGCGAAGTGCCGTCAACTGGTCTGTATATGCCGAAAAATGATAAAGACAAGATTGTACGGCTTTATGAGCACTATTTTGAACCATCTGTAAATGCAGGTTTTGATTTTCTGAAAATCGACTGGCAGACCTCAGGTATGATGATGACCAATGGTGCTGAGAATCCGGCGCAACAGGCCTGGCTGACTTCCCGAAGCGTCGACTCAATTGCCACAAGGAATTATCCCTATACCACCATGAATTGCATGGCGCAAAACAATGTGGTGTTGCTTAATACCCTGAATGTAAATAGTACCCGCACGAGTATTGATTATAAATTAAATGATCTTCCGAAAGCAAAACAGCATATCCTGCAATCGTTCCAGAATGCAGTCTACATGGGTCCCACGGTTTGGGGTGACCATGATATGTTCCATTCATCCGACTCCATTTGTGGTGAATTGATGGCCTTGTCGAAAGCGATTTCAGGCGGACCGGTTTATCTTTCGGATGCTCCCGATAAAATTGTTTTGGGAAATGTGATGCCTCTGTGTTTCAGTGATGGGAGATTGTTACGTCCTTTGGCGCCGGGAACTACATTACCAAAAAGTTATTACACATCTCCGCTTGATGTCCCGGAATTGTTTTTTGTTGCGGCGCCATTGAAAAATGATGCTGTAAGCATTGTTGCATACAATTTATATGATAAGCCGGTTACGTTAGAGTCGACCATCAATACAAATGATTATAAAGATGCATCTGCAATCATTCAGGGTACTGACAAAAAATGGAAAGTACCTGTCGAGGGTTTGTTGGCCTTCAATTATTTTGCACAAACCGGATCCGTGTTGAAAGATGAAATTCCGGTAAAAGTAAAAGACTTTAATCATTGTTATTATCAGCTTTCTCCTATTCACAATGGCTGGTCGGTAATTGGCGCCACACAAAAGTATCTTTGCAGTGAAGCCATTGAAAATATTAGATATGCCCCTGAAATACTTACTTTTGATTTGATAGAAGGAGGTGAATTTGCCATTTATCTTGCAGAAGGGAAACCCGTAGCCGGTAACATTGCTTTTGTATCACTCGGAAATGGGTTATGGAAGGGTGAAGTTGATCAAGTGAAATACGGTCAGCGTGTAAAAATTAATATCAGAAAAAAATGAAACAAAAAATTATTCCATTTGTGTCCGTGTGTGCTGCATTGGCGGTATCAGGACAACAATCAGCTCTTGCAGCTGAAAAGCAGAAACCAGCCAATGTTTTATTAATTCTTGCTGATGATTGCTCCTATTATGATATCAGTTGTTTCGGCTCTAAAAACACAAAAACACCCAATATTGATAAAATTGCTGAAGACGGTATTAAATTCAACAATGCCTACAATTCGGCTTCGATGAGCGTACCTACACGTCACAGCTTATATACAGGTTTGTTTCCCATTAAACACGGCGGATACCCCAATCACAGTCAGGTGAAACCGGATGTGAAATCGATGCCGCACTATCTTGGGGACCTTGGGTACAGGGTTGGAATTGCCGGTAAATTGCACATCAAACCGCTGGAGAACTTCCCGTTTGAAATGGTTCCCGGATTTGTAGAAAATTGCGTAAGCAACGATCCTTCATATACAACAGATGGAATCGAAGAGTTTATGAGTCGTGATAAGGATCAGCCTTTCTGCCTGGTATTGGCATCCATTAATCCTCACATGCCCTCAACTGGCGGTGACGCATCGGTATTTGACCGTTCCAGACTGGTGTTGCCCCCCTATTTTGTTGACACCAAAGAAACCCGCGAAAGATATGCCCGTTACCTGGCAGAAGTACATTTGTTGGATCAGGAAGTCGGCGATGCGGTTAATATCCTGAAAAAACATGGTCTGTATGAAAATACCCTCGTGATTTTCATGTCGGAGCAAGGCTCGCAGTTCGCCGGTGCTAAATGGTCTAACTGGAATGCCGGCGTTAAATCGGCTATGGTTGCATCATGGCCTCAGGTGATTAAACCCGGTGCAGAAACCGATGCTCTTATTCAGTATGAAGACGTGTTGCCTACGATTATAGAGCAGGCTGGTGGTAAGAAAGTGAAGAAACTCGATGGTATCAGCTTCCTGAAATTACTCAAAGGTCAAACAGATAAACACAGAAAATATGCGTACCATGTTCATAATAATGTTCCGGAAGGCCCGGCTTACCCCATACGTGCTATTTCCGACGGAAAATATCGCTTGATTTGGAACTTAACGCCTGAAGCAGAATATATTGAGAAACATATCGAAAGAGCTGACTGGTTTATCAGCTGGAAAAAACAAAAGAGTAAACATGCTGAATTTGTGATGAATCGTTACAAACACCGGCCCGAGTTCGAATTGTATGATGTTGAAAATGACCCGATTGAATTCAATAACCTGATGGGAAGCGTAGGGCATGAAAAAACCTTTAAGCGTTTACACAAGGAACTTCAGAAGTGGATGAAGTCGCAGGGCGATTTGGGAGTGGAGATGGATAAGCCTGTGAAATAAAACAATGTGTTTAATTGCTAATAATGCAGATTAAAGACCATTGATAACAGGTATGTAATTTCAATATCCGGGGATTGTTTATATAGTCTCCGATTTTTATTATATTTATGGATAAAAGAGTCTGTTTGGAAATTGGGGAGTATATTGAAGTTTTATGACTACCTTTGTGCAAAACCAGTATTATAAATACAATACCAATCATGCACGAGAAATACAAAAAGATATTAAAAAAGCCCATTTGGCGAATTTGGTATTGGATAGTGAGTTTGAAAGATAAAGGAAGTGAAGTCCGATTTATGAATTATGGCTATTTAGGAGAGAACCCACCATTACTTCAGAAAACAGATGAAATGGAAAGATACCCTTTGCAATTGTACGATCTTCTTGCATCTGCTGCTTCGTTGGAAGACAAGCATATGCTTGAAGTTGGCTGTGGCAGGGGAGGAGGTTCTTCGTATATATCCAGGTATTTCAAACCAAAACATTATCATGCGATAGACCTTTCAGGCAAAGCAATCAAATACTGTAAAAAAGAATATCAGATTGGTAACCTGACACATACCAAAGCAGATGCCCAGGATTTACCTTTTGAGAATAATGCATTTGATTTTGTTATCAATGTCGAGTCTTCACATTGTTATCCAGATATAGCACAATTTTTCAAAGAAGTTTACCGTGTGCTTAGTCCCGGAGGGGTCTTTCTGTATACTGATTTACGCAATCAGGGGAATATTGACTTTTTAAGAGAAAAATTATCTGATACACCATTTGAAGTGTTGAAATATGAAAATATTACTTTAAATGTAAAAAACGCTTTGACAATTGATAGCAAACGCAGGGAAGATTTGGTGAATAGAATTGCACCTAAGTTTTTATCAGCAGCAGCAAAGGACTTTGCCGGCATAAAAGATTCCAAAACCTATCATTTGTTTGAGAGTGGTTGGTACGAGTACTTCTTCTATGTACTCAAAAAATAAACTTATATCATCTACTTCGGTTAAACTTATACTGGTATTAACCAGACTGCTATGATGTGGAAAATCAGTCCCAACAATACAAAAAGATGAAAAACGGTGTGTGTAAATTCACGTTTGGCGAGCGCATAAAAGAACGCCCCGACAATGTAAAAAATACCGCCGATGCCCAGCCAATATAGCGATGCAAGCGCATTAGTAACAATTGCAACTTCAATCATGGGTTTTATAGCAATGAAAGCTACCATACCCATCAGTACATAAGAAGCCGTTTTTATGTTACTGTTCGCTTTGAGTTTACGAAAATTAAATCCAATTCCGATAATTGCAATTAGCCATATCAGGGCAAATAATCCCCAGCCCCAAAAACCTTCGTTTCGAATAAGGATCAACGTGAAAGGCGAGTAACTGGATGCAATGAGTAGGTAAATGCTGGCATGATCTAAATGCCGCAAAATTTTTTTTCGTTTCGGGTTTTCTGCGTAATGATAAATGGTTGACGCCGCCATGCAAATCATCATGCCAAAACCGAAGATGGAATAGGCAGCAACAGCCCAACTATTTTTAGCATCAATTCCTCTGTTTATTAACAGGATAGTAGCGATGGTAGCAATAAGCGTTCCGAATGCATGTGTCAGATAATTGGCTTTTTCTTCACGCTGACTGTATAATTTTAAATTCTCCATAAAAAGATGCAATAAATAAAGAACCTCAATCTGCTGTTAGACAGTGATTGAGGTTTTTTGTGACCCCGTTGGGATTCTAACCCAAGACCTTCAGAACCGGAATCTGACGTTCTATACAGCTGAACTACGGAGCCTGTTGCTTTCGCGGTGCAAATGTAACATTTTTTTTTAATCCGGCAATGATTCGGTCACCAGACGCCAGTCTCCGGTCTCCAGACCCCAGACCCCAGACCCCAGACCCCAGACCCTGGTTGTTTTATCTTATTCACTATTCACTTTTCAATCTTCACTAACCTCTAACCACTAACCACTAATCACTAATCACTAAACACTAAACACTAAACACTTTCTTCCTTCCCTGCCAGGTCTCCCGTTCCTCCAGTCTTTTTTCGACTTTCACTACAAATTCGAAGTTTTTAAGTCCCCAGTCGGGTGAAATTAGCAGTTCTTTCGGTGACTGGGATACAAAGCGCTCTACCGCAATTTCAGGTGATAGTCTTTCCAGAAAGTCAACCGTCAGGTCGATGTATTCGTCAGCAGTGAAAAAACTGAACCATTCCGGATTTGTTACTGCCTGTTTTGCCATGATGGTGCCTTTGACTAATTGCAGCTGATGCAGTTTTAGTGCAGATAAGGGTAACTCATTCATCCGGTCGGCATGCGAAAGTATCGTTTCCCTGTCTTCGCCGGGCAAGCCTAATATAAGATGAGCCGCCGTGTAGATTCCTCTTCCGGCAGTTGCGTTAATAGCGTCAATCGCACACTGGTAATCATGACCCCGGTTGATGAATTCGAGTGTTTTATCGTTCGTTGATTCGATTCCGTATTCAATCATCACATACGTTTTTTTCGAAAGCGCTTCGAAATAATCCAGAATCTCATCGTTTACACAATCGGGACGGGTGCCTACAACGATGCCCTGAATACGGGGATGCCTCAATGCTTCTTCGTAAATGGATGTCAGTTTGTCGAGACTGTCGTAGGTGTTGGTGTAAGATTGAAAATAAGCCAGATAAGCCTGGTACTGATATTTTTCTTTTTTCAGAAAGAAAGAAATGCCTTCGTCAATTTGTTGCGTGATGGTTTTAACGGGGTGACAGTATCCCGGGACAAAAGTCTGGTTGTTGCAATAGGTACAGCCCCCTCTGCCTTTACTGCCATCGCGGTTCGGACAAGTAAAACCAGCATTGATTGATACCTTCTGTACCCTATTGTTGAATATTTGCCGTAAAATATCTTTGTAATTGTTGTATCTTTTCACTCCATTGTTTTTTTGTGTCATCAGTCTCCGGTCTCCGGTCTCCAGTCTCCAGTCACCAGTCACCAGTCACCAGTCACCACTACTCACTATTAGTTATTCGCTATTCGCTAAAATTAACTCCCACCAATTTATCATACCTCGCCCCCCATTCGCGGTGGTACACGTAGATGGTATATTCGTTTTTTGTTTGCCAGTAGGAGCCATCCACCCGCTGAACGGTTGCTTTGGTTGCTCCTTTGGGAATGAACCAGTATTGGTAGTTGTAGCCACCCTGTTTAAGCAAAAGCGTTTGGGTATATGCCGCGAGTTCGTTGTCGTAACGCATCACCGAGTTTTGATCTGTCAGATTGTAATTAAACTCACCGCCCAGGTAAAGTTGTCCGTCGAAAAACGGGCGTTGTGTTGGCAGGGTTACCTGTACTCGAATGTAATCCGACTCTGTGTGTACATCTCCGAAAGCATCCTGGTTGTTGATAATGAATCGGCCGTTTACGTCAAAATCGTGCAGGTAATTACCACGCTGGATTTTATCAGGGAAAAGAGCTGCTTCGTAATAGTTCCCGTTAAACGCGATTCGGTCGACTCCTCTTCCAACGGCATATACAGACGAAATGTCGAAGTTGTGGTATTCGTTTCCACCTTCAAATATCAGGGATTTATTATTGATGTAGGTGAGTTTGGAATTGCTTACATAATTGGGTGTGATATTTTGCACCTCGTTGTCGAGCCGGTTGTTTTGCCGTACCATGGTTTTAATTTCAGTCATCGGATCGCGGACATAATACCCGTTCAATGCAATATCGAAGTCAAGCTGCTGGTATCTTCCGTTGATTTCGATGTCTGTGTTGGCCCGGATGGTAGGGGTAATACTTACTTTTGGTTCCACAATTGAATAACATGCCTGCGCAACCGGTTTATCCTGCTGATTGTCTTCGTAAATTAGAATAACATAATTTCCCGAAATTTTAAATTGCATCTCATCATTGGGCAGGTTCAGCCGATAATGTGTATACAGATAATGGGTATTAACCGAATGCTGATAGTCAGTGATGTATCCATTCGTATATCCGCTCAGATATTCGTTGGTGGTGATGTCGGAAAGTGTCCAGTCGGCGTTGCAGTGTAAAACTTTATAGCTGTAATTCTTTGTTTCATGCGACATTTCATCGAAACGGATTTCAATTTTGCGGGTGTCGTTGAGTTCAAGGATGGGGAGGCTGTTATTCTCATTTTCAACCGCAACCTGAAGTGTTTTGATGGATGGTGTCAATATGCGGGTTCTGTAGGGTGTTGATGCATACCCGAGAACAGTAAAGAAAATCAAGATTGATATATAATAATGCTTCATCATAATTCAGTTGAACGCGCAAATATATTAAAAATTGTTTGAAGTAGATTTATTTCAGACTGAATGCTATTAAAATAGTAGGATTTTAACATCAAAAGCGTTAAAATAATCTGAAAACAAACAAAAAGGCTCTTTGTTTGTTAGTTTAATGTTAAGAAAATCAGCTGTTTGTAAATTGCTGAAATTTTTCGGTATTTATAGTAGATATACGCTGAAAAAGTTGTATTTTTGCAGCGTTTTTTCAAATGCATGCTTCTGCGCTGTTTTTACTTGTTTCTCATTGATAAGGCAGCCGGACAAGCGCGAATGAGGTATAAATAACAAACAATTATATAAAATGGCAAACCTGATTAAAACTAAGCGTGGTTTGAATATTCCGATTAATGGCAGGCCCATTGAAATCATCGGAACATCGACCCTTCCGAAAGAATTTGCCCTTATTCCGGATAATTATCACGGTATTACACCCAAGTTACTGGTTAAGGAGGGTGATGAAGTCAATGCCGGTTCTCCAGTGTTTTATGAAAAACAATTTCCCGGGATGAATTTTGTCTCACCGGTAAGTGGAACGATAAAATCAATCATCCGGGGTGAACGGCGAAAAATCATCAGCATCATCATCGAAAGCGATGAAAAAATGACATATCAGCAATTTGAAAAAACTGATTTGTCGAAGTCGACACCGGATGAAATTATCACTATACTGCAACAATCCGGTCTCTGGGCATACATCAAGCAACGTCCTTATGATGTAATCGCCAATCCCACCAAAACTCCCAAAGCAATTTTCATTTCTTCTTTTGATACAGCGCCACTTGCTCCGAACAATGATTTCGTGATGAGCGGACAGATGGCCGATTTTCAGACCGGAATTGATGCGCTTGCTAAAATTGCCACGGTGCAGTTGGGTGTAAGATATGGCAAAAAATCTCCTTTCTCAACGGTTAAGAATGCCGTTATCACCGAATACGATGGACCTCATCCTGTCGGTAATGTAGGTATTCAGATTAACCATGTCAGTCCGGTTAACAAAGGCGAAGTCGTGTGGACGGTAAATCCACAGGACGTGTTGTTCATCGGCCGCTTGTTTAATAAAGGTATCGTGGATTTGTCGCGTTTAATCGCGCTGACCGGTCCGAATGTAAAATCACCCCAGTATTATCAAACAATTGTTGGTGCAAATATCGAGTCTTTATTGAAAGGTAACAGGATTACCGGTAACATGTCGCACCGTTTTATAAGCGGCAATGTCCTGACCGGAATTCAGGTAAAAGGAAACGGTTGGATTGATCCGTATGCAACACAGATTACCGTATTGGAAGACGGAAATGACATACATGAATTGATGGGATGGGGGATGCCCCGCTTCAGGAAGTTCAGCATGAGTCGTACTTTCTTTACCTTTATTTTTGAAACGAAACTGATGCGTCGCTTGTTCGGCAACATGAAATACAAATGGGATACCCGCCTGATGGGTGGTCGTCGTGCAATCATCATGTCGGGAGAATATGACAAGGTGTTGCCCATGGATATCTATCCTGAGTTTTTATTCAAGGCCATGATCACAAATGACCTGGATAAGATGGAGGCACTCGGAGCGTATGAAATTGCCCCCGAAGATGTTGCTTTATGCGAATTTGTATGTACTTCTAAATTACCATTGCAACAAATCGTGCGCAATGCATTGGATTATATGAAAAAAGAACTTGAATAATATGAGGAATAAATTAAGAAAATACGTAGATAAACTGAAGCCGCACTTTATGAAAGGCGGAAAGCTCGAAAAGCTTCATTCAGTTTTTGATGGTTTTGAAACCTTCCTGTTCGTTCCGAATACAACTTCGAAAAACGGTACGCACATTCACGATGCCATTGACTCCAAAAGAACGATGATCATGGTGGTGGTGGCCCTGATACCTGCTCTCTTGTTCGGTATGTTTAACGTGGGTTACCAACATTACCTTGCTATCGGAGAAGCTGCCGGTTTCTGGGATACTTTTCTGTTCGGTGCTTTAGCCGTGTTGCCCATCGTGGTGGTTTCCTATTTGGTCGGACTCGGAATTGAATTTGTTGTAGCCCAGATTAAAGGACATGAAATTCAGGAAGGTTTTCTGGTTTCGGGTATGCTTATTCCGCTGATCGTTCCTGTGGATACTCCGCTGTGGATGATTGCGGTAGCTACTGCTTTCTCGGTAATCTTTGCCAAGGAGGTTTTCGGCGGCACCGGGATGAATATATTCAACGTGGCCCTGGTAGCCCGTGCTTTCCTGTTCTTTGCTTATCCTACTTATATGTCGGGCGATACGGTATGGGTTCGTACAGGTACCACATTCGGACTGGGTGGCGGTACACCCGTGGATAGTTACTCCGGAGCAACGGTGCTTGGTGAAGTGGCAACTTCGACAACATCAAATGCTCAACTGACAGATATCGTCGGTAATCCGATTGGCTTCTGGGACGGATTCCTGGGGTTGATTCCTGGTTCTATCGGAGAAACTTCAACTTTGGCTGTTTTATTGGGGGCCGCACTTATTTTGTTAACAGGCATTGCCAGCTGGAAAGTGATGCTGTCGGTATTTACCGGTGGCGCGCTGATGGCTTTGGTATTCAATAACTTCGGTCCAGATACGGCAATTGCTCATTTCCCCTGGTATAATCACCTTGTGTATGGTGGTTTTGCTTTTGGAGCGGTATTTATGGCAACCGACCCGGTTACTGCCGCCCGTACCGAGAACGGAAAATGGATTTACGGCTTCTTAATCGGTGCACTCGCCATTATCATCCGTGTACTGAATCCAGGGTATCCCGAAGGTATGATGCTTGCCATCCTGTTCATGAATATCTTTGCTCCGCTGATTGACTATTACGTGGTGGATGCAAATATCAAAAAACGTCTGAAAAGAGCCACGACTCAAAAATAATAGGAGGAGAAAAGATGAATACGAATAGTAATAGTTATACAATGATTTTTGCCACGGTCATGGTCGTGGTGGTGGCACTGGTGCTGGCGTTTGTTTCCGGTTCGCTGAAAGAGACGCAAACAACCAATGTGGAGCTTGACAAGAAAAAACAAATTCTGACTTCTTTGAATATTGATACGAAAGATCAGGATGTGAACGCCTTGTACAATCAGTATATCGTAGATGAAGTTGTAATCAATACCAATGCTGAAGTGATTGAGAATCCTAAAGTTGAGGCTTTTGATATCGTGATAAAGAAAGAACTGGCTGAAAAACTGGAGGACAGAGCACTGCCGCTTTACATAGCCAATGTCGATGGTAAGACTAAATACATCATTTCGCTTTTTGGATCCGGTCTATGGGGACCTATCTGGGGTTATGTAGCGCTGGATGAGGACAAGAACACAATTTATGGTACTTATTTCTCTCACGCGAGTGAAACGCCGGGACTGGGTGCTGAAATTGTGTATCCTGCATTTCAACAGCAGTTTGTGGGAAAGAAGATTATGAATGATAAACAGGAATTTGTGTCTGTTGCCATCATGAAACCCGGACAAACCACCGACGAATCGGATTATGTGGATGGTATTTCGGGTGGAACCATTACCAGTAAAGGGGTAGAAACCATGCTGATGAATTGCATCGGTCAGTATGAAAAGTATTTGCAAATCTCAACGAATGGAGGAACTGAAGAATGAGTAAACTATTTTCAGATAAAACCAAACAGGTCTTTTTAGGACCTCTTGGCAAAAATAACCCGATTACCGTGCAGGTGTTGGGTATATGTTCCGCGCTCGCGGTAACGGCGAAGTTAGAACCGGCTATTGTGATGGGACTTTCAGTAACCATCATCCTGGCATTTTCTAACGTGATTATTTCTTTACTGAGAAATACCATTCCAAACCGTATCCGCATCATCGTGCAACTCGTGGTGGTTGCATCACTAGTAACGGTAGTGAGTGAAATTTTGAAAGCATTTGCATACGATGTAAGTGTTCAGCTTTCGGTTTACATCGGATTGATTATTACAAACTGTATCCTGATGGGACGTCTTGAGGCATTTGCCATGGCAAATAAACCATGGGAATCATTTGTCGATGGATTAGGTAACGGTATCGGGTATGCCTGGATTTTAGTGGCAGTTGCTTTCTTCCGTGAATTGCTTGGCTCTGGTAAGTTGTTTGGGTTGCAGGTTATACCACAGGCATTTTACGACGCAGGTTATGTAAATAATGGTTTGATGGTGATGCCGCCGATGGCGCTTATCCTGGTTGCGGTGATTATCTGGGTACACCGTTCAGTTAACAAAGAATTACAGGAAAAATAAAAATTCAATTATATGGAAAATCTGGCCAGTATATTTGTAAAGTCGATTTTTGTCGATAATATGATATTTGCATTTTTCCTCGGGATGTGTTCATATCTCGCGGTTTCTAAAAATGTAAAAACATCAGTAGGATTAGGTTTGGCTGTAATCTTTGTGTTAGGGATTACCTTGCCGGTTAATTATTTGCTCGAAAACTACGTGTTGAAAGAAGGTGCCCTTCAATGGTTGAATCCATCATTGAAGAGTTTGGATCTGAGCTATCTTGCCTTTATCTTGTTTATTGCAGTTATTGCAGCAATAACACAATTGGTGGAGATGGTTGTTGAGAAATTTTCTCCTTCTTTATATGCTTCCCTTGGGATATTTCTTCCCCTGATTGCCGTTAACTGTGCAATTATGGGAGGATCGCTCTTTATGCAACAACGTCAGTTTGTCAATATTGGAGAAGCGACATCGTATGCGCTGGGTTCAGGTGTCGGTTGGTTGCTGGCTATCGTTGGCCTGGCCGCCATCCGCGAGAAAATGGCTTATTCGGATGTGTTTCCGGCTTTGCGGGGGTTGGGTATTACCTTTATCACGGTAGCCCTCATGGCCATGGCGTTTATGAGTTTCTCCGGATTGAAAATCTGATTCTTTATTTTAAAATTAAATTAAATCATGATATTAGCTATCAATTCAACAATGATTTTTGCCAGTCTGGGGGTCTTCCTGCTGGTTATCTTATTGCTTACCATCATTTTATTAGTAGCCAAAAGGTACCTGGTTCCTTCCGGTGATGTAAAAATTACCGTCAATGGGGAAAAGGAGATTGTTGCTCCGGCGGGAAGTACATTATTGGGAACACTTTCGGCTCAGAATATCTTTTTGCCTTCTGCCTGCGGGGGTGGTGGTTCTTGTGCCCAGTGTAAATGCCAGGTAATCGAAGGCGGTGGAGAAATTCTTCCTACTGAAGCGGTTCATTTCAGTCGCAAGGAAATTAAAGACAACTGGCGACTCGGATGTCAGGTGAAAGTAAAAAATGACATGTCTATCAAAATGGATGAGTCTATTTTGGGCGTGAAGAAATGGGAATGTGAAGTTGTTTCAAACAACAACGTGGCCACCTTCATCAAGGAATTCGTGGTAAAACTTCCGGAAGGAGAAAAACTGAACTTCAAACCCGGTGGATATATCCAGATAGATGTGCCTAAGTATGATATTCAATTTGCAGATTTTGAAGTAGCCGACCGTTTTCGTGGTGACTGGGATAAATTCAACATGTGGAATTTAAGTTGCAAAAACGACGAGGAAACCATGCGTGCCTATTCTATGGCGAACTATCCTGCAGAAGGCGATATCGTGATGCTGAACGTGCGTATTGCCACTCCACCCTGGGACAGAAATGCCAATGCCTGGGCAAATGTAAAACCGGGTATCTGTTCTTCCTATATTTTCAACCTGAAACCGGGCGATAAAGTGATGATCTCCGGACCGTTCGGTGAATTTCATCCGATACTCGACAGCAAAAAAGAGATGTTGTACGTGGGTGGTGGCGCCGGTATGGCTCCCTTGCGTTCACACATCCTGCATCTGTTGAATACATTGAAAATCAGTGACAGGAAAATTACTTACTGGTATGGCGCCCGTTCCAAAAACGAAATTTTCTATGAAGAAGATTTCAGAAAACTGGAAAAGGAATTCCCGAATTTTACTTTCAATATTGCGCTGAGCGAGCCTCAACCGGAAGATAACTGGACCGGTTATGTGGGCTTCATTCATAAGGTAATCTTAGATAATTATTTATCTACGCACGATGCACCCGAAGATATTGAATACTACATGTGTGGTCCCGGCCCGATGGCTAAAGCTGTTGAGAAGATGTTGTACGATTTGGGTGTGCCACGCGAAATGCTGATGTTCGACGATTTCGGCGCCTAATCAAATTTGTATTATATGTCATTATTAGATTAGATTTAAAAGGAGTTGGAATTTTTCAACTCCTTTTTTATTGCAGGTCAGAAAAATTTGTAACTTTATGGCCGGATGTTTATGAATTAAGAATTAAAAATTAAGAATTAAAAGCGTTAGGGACGAATCCATATACTTTTAAACTAATCATTAATAGAAATGTCAAGTTAAAATGATAAGTATTACTTACTTAGTAGCTGCATTCAATGCTTTTCTGGCAATTGTTATGCTTATTTCTAACTGGAAGTTGAATAAAAATATCCTGTCTTTTTCCTTTTTCTTGTTGATTATTTCGTTTACATCTGTTTTTTATGATACGATTATTAATGGAGGTTCAGCCCAATTGTTGATGTTGATGATTGGTTATTCCGGTCCGTTGTTTTTTATGGTCGGACCTTTGTTTTATTTTTTTATGAGAGGCCTTGTTGATGAAAATTATAAATTCACGGATAAGGATTTAATTCATCTGATGCCTTTCTTCCTGAATTTGATAATCATAATGCCATATCTTTTTAAGCCGGTTGAATACAAAATGGAACTGGCCGAACGTTCGTTACAAAACCTGAGTTTTTACATGAATTCCAGTATGGTTTATCTTCCTATCTGGTTTGATACGATGATAAGGATTGCTTCTATGTTGTTTTATATTTTATGGTCGATTGTTATGCTGCATCGTGCCTATTTGGAGAAGGTTAATGTGTTGAAGGGCGCCATCAGGAAGCAGTATATTTCAAATTTCAGGTGGTTAAATGTCATTGCATTCTCCTCTTTGGTATTGGTTCTTTTGCACCTGGGCTTAACACTTTATTTCCGGTTTGATCCTGAAATGTATTTTATCAACACAATGGAAGATGACCGTTTGTTTCTTATTTCTGTGATTTTTAATTCGATTTTTCCATTGATAATGCTGTTAAATCCTGGTATCTTATTTGGATTTCCTTCAAACCGTATATTAAACCCATTAATAAAAGATAGTACGGTAACATCAGAAGGAAATTATAGCTACAGTGTGTTGGAAGCCGCCGATAAAGCAAAAACCTATAATAATTATTTTGATGGTTTGTCGAGACGGCTTATGCAATTTGTGCAGGAAACAAAGCCTTACCTCGATCATGATTTCAATGCTGAAAAACTAAGCGATGTCCTTGAAGTTCCGTTGCATCACATCCACTTCGTTGTAAAGTATTATTATGGAAGTACCTGTAAGAAAATGCTAAAGGAAATGAGATATCAACACGCGATGAACCTGATCAGAAACTCAGCCAAAAAGGATGATGCGACCATCAGGAGTATCGTGTATGATTCCGGTTTCGGTAACTTCAGGGATTTTAAAAAAGCCTTCAGAAAAAACGAAAAACAAAAGTTTGATCATTGGCTCAAAGCAAATACATGAACAGCCGCATTCTCACCATCAATGGCTGAAGACGTAATTCCTCCTGAGAATCCGGATCCTTCGCCGGCAGGGAACAGACCTTTTATCTCCGGGTGTTGACCGGTTTCCGGGTCACGTGGAATCCGAACGGCAGATGATGACCTGGTTTCAACGCCGACTACTACCGCTTCGTTGGTCAGGTAGCCTTTCATTTTCCGGTCAAACATTCTGAAAGCTTCCCGTAACCTGCTTGAAATATGTTCTGGTAGCCAGAAATGCAAGGGAGAAGAAATAATCCCCGGCATATAGGAGCATTCGGGTAAATCAGCTGAAACTTTTCCCCTTACGAAATCGATGAGCCGTTGTGCCGGAGCCTTTTGTCCCAGTCCGCCATTGTTCAGGTAAGCCAGGTGCTCGAGGTGTTGCTGATATCGTAACCCGGCTAATGTTCCGTGTTCCTGAAATTCGGCAGGAATATCTTCCTGTCTGATTTCAACCACTACACCCGAATTGGCAAATGGAGAGTTGCGTTTAGAGGCCGACATACCATTCACCACGATTTCATGGTCGCTGGTGCCGGCGGGCACTATCCTGCCACCC
>JAKIYP010000117.1 GCA_022708505.1 Bacteroidota bacterium | reverse complement strand
GGTCTTACTTTGAATAGGGGCGTGTTAACGGTGCAACCTTCTTCCAAAAGTCTGTTGACGGATTGTATCAGTCGCTCCATGACGGCTATTGCCTGTGGACGGGTTATACCGCTACCTTCTTCTACCATGATGTCTAACAGGTCGTTGTAGGTTTTATAGTCCATACAACTTACATTGGCTATGTAATTTGGCTTGTTTTTAGCCAATTGATTCTTGGCTAAGGCATACTTTATCATAAACATACAAATTAAAAAATGAATAATCAGGTTTGGTGTCGGCAATTACTGATTGGTGTAATGCGTTTGAGAGGGCAAAAATAATATTATTATTTGGGAAATTAATGGGGTTTCTGACCCAATTTATGGTCGAAATGGGACAAATTTCAATTCGTCTTCCTGTAACTCAGCACAGCCCACCCGTTAAACAACACCGCGAACCCGCACAGCGCTGCAAAGTGCCATTTCAAATCGAAGAAGTTGCTGCCTTTGAGGAAGATGAATCTCAGGACTTCGACCATGTAGCGCAACGGACTGATTCGGCTTAATGTCTGTGTCCACCCGGGCATGCTGCTTACGGGGGTGTATAGTCCGCTCAGAAATATGAAGGTGATTACAAAGAAAAACATCATGAACATGGCTTGTTGCACCGTGTTCGCGTAGTTTGAGATGACCAATCCGAGTCCGGAAAACGCGAGGACAAATACGGCTGCAAAAAGATAGATTTGTAAATAGCCACCTGCCGATATCATCCCGTAGAACATCCAGGCAACTAAGAAGCAGATTGTCAGAACAATAAAGCCAATTACCCAATAGGGAATCAGTTTGGATAAAATCAGGGTGAATTTGCTTACCGGCGTTACGTTTAATTGCTCGATGGTGCCTTTTTCTTTTTCACCAACTATGTTTAGGGCCGGCAGAAAGCCACTCAACATGGCAAGCATCATCATCAGGATAGCCGGAACCATCGTGTATTTGTATTCTAAATGAGGATTGTAATCGTAACGGGGAATGATTTCGAGGGAGTTTGCCTTTAATTTGCTGTTGCTTTGCAGGTGCTCCGCTCTGATTTCAGCTGAAAAATCGCTGATGATTCCTGAAAGATACATGCTGCTGAGTCCGCCTTTCATACCATTGACAGTATTGGTTGAAATTAAGACTTCAGCTGGTTGATAATTCATCAGGTTTTTCTCAAAACCGGGCGCTATTTCCAGGATAACGTCCGCATCATCCTGTTCGATATGATGAAGGGCGGTTTGGTAGTCGGCAGTGGTTCTGGTCAGGTGAAAATATCCTGAAGAAGCTGTTTTTTGAATCAGGCGAGCTGAAAAACTGCTGTGATCATGATCCACCACCGCCAGATTGATGTTTTTAACTTCGAAATTGGCGACTAAGGGAAACAGGGCAAGCGCGACGAAGGGTAATATGAAAATCATCCTCGGCATGAATTTATTCCTTTTGATTTGAAGGAATTCCTTTTCTAACAGATATTTCAGTGTCATAAGCTACTCCAGTCTGTATTTGAATTTTTTTATACTGATGGCGATTAACAAAACGGCCATACCAGACAACACAGCCAGCTGTGGCATGATGGCAGAAAAGCCCAGTCCCTTGATCATGATTTGCTTAACGCCAATGATATACCATTTAGCAGGAATCAGCTGCGATATCCACTGAAAGAACACGGGCATATTTTCGATCGGAAACATCATACCCGACAACATGATGACCGGGAGCATCAACACCATTCCTGAAATGAGCAAGGCGGTTTGCTGGTTATTCACAACCGATGATATGACCAAGCCGAGCGACAGGTTTACAAAAATATAGACCAATGAAAGCGCCAGCAGCCAGAATAAACTTCCGGCCACGGGAACTCCCAGTATAAAAACTGAAATCAGCAGGATGGTGGTCAGGTTGATAAGCGAAATGAAAAAATAGGGAATTGTTTTCGCGATAATCAGCATGGCCGGTTTCACAGGGGATACCAGCAAAACCTCCATCGTACCCATTTCTTTTTCTCTCGCGATGGAGATGGAAGTCATCATGGCACAAATCAACATGAGTATCATACCCATAACACCCGGTACAAAATTGTAGGCACCTTTCATCTGTGGGTTATAGAGCAGTTTTATCTGTGTATCTATTTGAAATGGGATTTGTTGTAGCTGTTGAGATTCCAACTGATAGCCGGCAATGATGGCCGTTGCATAATTCACCACTGATTTGGCCGAATTCGGGTCGGTAGCGTCGGCTATCAGGGCAATTTGGGCATCGCCGGTGTGCAAGAGATTCTCATGGAAGTTCTCACTGAAAGCAATAACCATTTTCACCTCGCCACTTTTAAATTGTTCGCTCATCTCCTGTTCATTTTTCAGCATCTTTACAACAGAGAAATACTCACTTGCCTGCATTTTTTCGATGATAGCCCGGGTATAAGTGTCATTGGACGGGTCGTACACCGCTATTTTGGAGTTTTTCACTTCTGTATTGATGGCGTAACCGAACAGTAATAGCATCAGTACAGGCAGGATGAGCAGGATCGCCATGGTGGTCCTGTCCCTGAAGATATGATGAAATTCTTTTCTGACAAATGATATAAACTGTTTCATCTCAATCGGCTTTTCTGGATGCATTACGCGCCAAGCGGTAAAATACCTCATCCATATTGTTGGCATCAAATTCCTTTTTCAGATTCGCAGGTGTATCTAAAGCGGCAATTTTACCGTCCACCATGATAGAAACACGATCGCAATACTCGGCTTCATCCATATAATGAGTCGTCACGAATACGGTAATTCCGCTGTCGGTTGCTTCGTAAATCATTTCCCAGAATTGACGGCGGGTGACCGGGTCGACGCCTCCGGTAGGTTCATCCAAAAATACAATTCCCGGATGGTGGAAAACTGCCACCGAAAAGGCTAATTTCTGTTTCCAGCCCAGCGGAAGCGCTTTAACCAAACTGTCCTTCTCGTGCTCTAATCCTAACCTTTCGAGTAGTTTCTGAGTACGTGGCGCAATTTCTTTTTCAGGCACATGGTAAATACCGGCATAAAACCGGATGTTTTCTGCGACAGTCAGGTCTTCGTAAAGAGCGAATTTCTGACTCATATACCCGATATTCTTTTTAATCATTTCCGGTTGCGTGCGAATGTCATAGCCTGCTACAATGGCTTTTCCGGATGTAGGGATGCTTAGTCCGCACAACATACGCATAGCGGTTGTTTTTCCGGCTCCGTTTGCACCCAGAAAACCAAAAATTTCGCCTTTCTCTACTTCAAAGGAGATTTGATCAACCGCTTTGAAACGTCCGAATGCTTTCGTCAGATTTTCCACCACAATGACCTTTTCCATCGTTTACATATTATTTTTAGATAGTTCCATGAAACAATCTTCAATTCCGGGTTTAATTTCTTTTATAATAACATTGATGTGGTTTTTTGCTTCAAGATTTACCTTCAAATTGTTAATAATCACGGTTATATCATCAGCCATCTTCCTCCGTGAATCCGAATGCTCTTGTTTATATTCTGAAGTCCTGTTTTTCAATGTAATATGATGACTGTCTCCAAAAGCATAACAGCTTTCTACTTCAGGAATTGCTCTTAAATCAGTTAAAAGCATTGACATGTTTTCAGATGAAACAGAAAGTAAGGTCTTTTTAAAGCTGTCAGCAATCTTCCCGGGGCTGTCAATGGTTAGCAATCTTCCTTTTTGTATCAGCGCTATCCGGTCGCAAAGACTTGCTTCATCCATGTAAGGAGTTGAAACCAGGATGGTGATTCCCTGTTGCTGGAGCTTTTTCAACATGCCCCAAAACTCTTTTCTCGAAACAGGGTCAACTCCCGTCGTCGGTTCATCTAAAAAAAGCACGGTCGGTTTATGGATTAACGCGCAACTCAGCGCCAGCTTTTGTTTCATGCCTCCCGATAGTTTTCCGGCTTTTCTGGTTTTGAATGGTTCGATTTGCTGATAAATATCCCTGACTAATGCATAGTTTTCTTCAACCGTCGTGTTAAAAACAGTAGCAAAGAAATTCAGATTTTCCTCGACAGATAAGTCCTGATACAAGGAAAACCGTCCGGGCATATAACCAACCCTTTCCCGTATCAGCTTATAGTCTTTTACGACATCCAATCCATTAACAGCAGCAACGCCCTCATCAGCCAGTATTAAAGTGGTTAATATTCTAAAGAGAGTTGTTTTACCGGCGCCATCCGGACCAATCAGTCCGAATATCTCACCCGGCTTCACCTCAAAACTGATGTCGCTGAGTGCCTGAACCTTTTTATACTTTTTGCTGATGTTATTACAACTGATCATGATTTTTATGTCCAATGTACAAAAGTTTAACTATTCTGACTTCTGAACTTGTTTCAATAAAAAAACTAAATGTACTATTTAAGCATTAAATAGCTGATTTATTCCTTCTTTTGGGTTTTCTTTTGTGCCTTTTGTGGTTTAAACTCAAAACATGGCAGTATTCATTTAATTTTCAGAAAACCATACTGCCCTATTTTCAGGTATCCGTCATTTTTCACCATCACTTTCACTGCATA
>JAKIYP010000043.1 GCA_022708505.1 Bacteroidota bacterium | reverse complement strand
CCACTGACCACTATTATATTTTTTTCTGCAAAAATAAACAAAATCCCTTCAATTGCGTTATTAAAGCAGAACATAAAAAAACAAGTAATAAATTTACGACATGGCAAAAATAACTTTCAAAGGAAATGCAGTCAACACCAACGGTCAATTACCGGCCGTAGGAAGTAAAGCGCCCGACTTTAAATTGGTGGGAGCGGGTTTAAACGAATTATCGTTGGCAGATTATAAAGGGAAACGGGTAGTACTCAATATCTTCCCAAGTTTGGACACAGGCGTTTGTGCTACTTCGGTACGTCAGTTTAACAAATGGGTATCCGATAAAGAAAATACTGTTGTAATTTGTGTATCCAAAGATTTACCTTTTGCTCAAAGTCGTTTCTGCGGAGCAGAAGGTCTGAACAACGTAATTACAGCATCCGATTTCAGATACAATAATTTTGCAACTGATTATGGCGTGTTGATGACTGACGGTCCCCTTGCCGGTTTAATGGCCCGCTCAGTTGTGGCAATTGACGAAAATGGTAAAGTTACCTATACCGAACTGGTACCTGAAATTGTACAGGAACCTGTTTATGAAGTGAAATTCTGAAATTAAAAATAATGTCCGATGTGAATCGGTTCATTTTCTAATGTGTGAAGCGGCAGAGGCGTAGTTAGTTACGTCTCTGCTTTTTTATTGCTTTCTCCCCCGAAGCAGGTTGATATCTCCTTTCAGGTTATATTCAATCCCATCTGAACCTTTTGCTTTGATGACATAAAAATAGGCTCCTTCGGGAACAGCCTTGCCTTTGTACGTACCATCCCACCCCTTTTGTGGATCTGACCAATGGTAAATTTTAGTACCCCAGCGGTTAAATATCCAGCAATCGAACTCTATGATAGATTTGTAGGCAACCCTGAATTCGTCATTAAATCCATCCGCATTGGGAGTAAACACGTTGGGAGCATACAACGCAGACTCAGACACCTTGATAACCACAGAATCCGTATAACTACAATATGCATTTTCAGTAACCAGTTTAACCGTAAAAGTCCCCGCTTCATTAAAAATATAGCGGTGAATCTCTCCGGTTCTGACAATAAAAGGTGCAGCATTACCGGTTGAAATCTCCCACCTGAAATAATTGGCTACAGGAGTATTGGAAATAGCCGAGAAATTGATTTCCAGAGGGGCTGAACCTGAAACCGTGGTAATACTTTCCGGACGATCTGCTTCTTGTTTTTCAACCCGGACTGTAGCTTCAGTCTTTATTTTGGATATTACCCTGATTGCCTGATACAATGAACTCTGAATTGTTGAAAATGCAACATTTAAATCAGCAGCAAACTGATCTCCGGTCAACGTAAAATAAGTGTCCTTATAGGGCGGATCGTCAATTTCAATTGTATTATCATCAACAACAATCTGGTTTTCAACCTGTTTAGATACCCATCCATCATTCCACTCCAGGGTTTCATATTGTAATGTAAAGTTACGGCCTAACACCTGTTTTAAACCATTTTTTGTCTGATAATACATTTCAGGAATTACTCCATCAAGCGTTAACGTAAGTTTGTCACAAACCGAAGTCTGAGGATCTGATGTTTTCAAGGCATTTAACGTGGGCTGATATAACTTGTAATCAATTACCCAAACACTTAACTCCTCATTGTATGGCTGTCCGTTTACTGTTCCGGTAATTCTTGCCAGATAACCGGTATGATCATCAGGACTGATACTGACCTGGTTGCTGACAAACTGAAGATCAGGATAGCGATACCAATTCACCGTTAATCCCGGATCAGGCAAAGAGACCGAGATTTCCGATGCGGTAGTAATCTCATACATCATGACCAAGTAATCAATGCGGTTCTCAAATTGGAGATAAACTTTTCCTTTGCCTGAGGTCACAGTTATTTGCTGGGCTAGCAATCCGGTCGAAAATGCAATCGACAGCATTAAACCCCAGATTTTAAGTATAGATAACTTTTCTTTGAATTTGACAGATATCATATTAAACCTGATATTGTGCTTGATAAATTAAACTGCAAAAGTACGTTTTTCAATTAAATAACAAAAAAAAATGCTATTTATTACTGCTTCCCCCCTGAGGAAGTATTTTTTTTGTACATTTGCATACTATTCTTCAATAAAACTTTGAAATACATTCATTATGCAGACATATATTACAAAATATATTCATCCTTTGCGACGTCAAAGTTTACTGATCATGCTGTTATCAGCATTCATGCTCCAGTCATGTTTACTTTTTGCTCAAACTCCTTCATATCCTGTAAAAAATGTAAACGGAATTGAGTGCATCGTATACAAAGTACAACCGGCAGAGGGTTTTTACAGAATAAGTAAAAATTTCAATACAACGGAGGCTGAGATCAGGGCTGTTAATCCGCAAATTACAGATGGATTAAAAGCGGGTATGGAAATATATATACCTGTACAACAGAAAACTAAAACAGAAAAAAACTACATCGAACACCTGGTTGAGAAAAAACAAACCATATTCAGGATACGCAAAATGTATAATATTACTGAGGAAGAACTAATTGAGATGAATCCTCACCTGAAACAAAACTCTCTGCGTACCGGTGAAATTTTAAAAATTCCGCTACCCAAAAAAGAAAAAACTACGGAAGATGCTAAAAAAGAAGAAATCAAACCATCAACCACTCAACATAACAATCAATCTGTAAAAAATGAAACTACAGAGCATAAGCAAGATAAGAAAGTAATAACAGATAACATCAGATTAAAAAAGCCTGATAATCTGAACATTGCTTTTTTACTGCCATTTATGCTGGATCAAAAACAGGATGCATCCGATAAACGTTTTATCGAGTTTTACACAGGTGCACTGATCGCTATAAAGCAAGCTAAGGAAAATGGGATTAACTTCGACATACATACTTTCGATGCTGAAAAATCCGATTTGAAAATTATGGAAATACTGCAGGACTCTAATCTGGCAAAAATGGATTTGATTGTCGGACCTGCATTCTCCAACCAAATATCCGTTATTGGTGATTTTGCACGGATGCATAAAGTAAAAACCCTGATTCCTTTTTCATCCAAAATCATCGACATTGAAACAAACCCTTATCTGTATCAGTTTAATCCCGGACAAGACACGGAATTAAAGAAACTAAAGGAAATAATTCAATATGAAGGAAATAAAACCAATTTTATCTTTGCAGAGCTTAGTCATATAAGTCCGAATGATGATAGTTTTGTACTTTCCCGTTCATTAAAGCAACTGATGCAATCAGAAAATCTTTCATTTAAAACAATTTATCTGAACCCAGACTCACTGCATCACATCAGACAAGCTTTAAATCCCCTGAAAGAAAATATTGTTTTTTTCAATACAAGTAGGATTAATAACCTGAGTATATATTTAAGCGAACTGAAACGTTTGTCGGCTTCTGTAAACCTGAAAATTTACGAACCGTTTTCATGGCGAAATTCAAAACTGGAAAAACCGAGATCTTTCTATTTGTCGGTTTTCAAGAATGAATATCCGGAGTCCGCATACGAGCAATATGCCAATGAGTTTTCTTCGTTATTTGACTGGACACCTTCAAGCGAACTACCCAGATATGATTTATTAGGCTATGATCTGATGCATTATTTCATCCGGGAGGTTTTAACGATAAAAAACTCACCCGCAGAAAGCTATCCGATTCGCGAAGGTATCCAATCCAATCTGAAATTTGAAAAAGCTGCAACAACCGGAGGATATATCAACAGACTTATCAATCATTACGAATAATGCAACAGCGTGCTCAATATAAAATAACCGGGGTTATCAGCATTTTATTTATCTTTTTATCTTTTGCTGATGCGCAAAACAACAAATTTCAAAGTGAAACCTATATAGGAATCACCGGAGGACCTAATGCCTCGATGGTCTATTTCAGACCTCAGGTTGTTCAGGATTTTTTGTTTGCCTACCAGGGAGGATTAACTGTCAGATACATCAATGAGAAAAGCCTCGGATTGCAGGCTGAAATTAATTATACGCAAAGAGGCTGGAGTGAGAAAGACAAAAGTTTTGTTAAAAGGCTGGATTATATAGAAGTTCCTTTTTTAACACATGTATATTTTGGAGATAAAGCTCGTTTTTTTTTCAATATCGGACCGAAAATAGGATATTTGCTACATGAAACTGTGATTCAGAATGTTAATCCGGCATCCACAAATGAACAACATGTACAACCCATTCAAAATAAGTTTGATTACGGACTGGCATTGGGATTAGGCTGTATGTTTAAAATAAAAAAACAATTGATACAACTTGAAGGCAGGGGAAATTTCAGCGCCAGTGACCTTTTTTCAAACGACAGAAGGGACTATTTCGACAATTCCAACCTGATACACGGGTCGGTCACTTTAGGTTGGTTGATACAAGTAAAATAAATAAAGCAAAATCACATGGATCAGAAAATTTTAGAAACAAGAGTTAATATTTTCCGTTTTACTGAGTTAGAGCCTGAAATTCAGGTGTTAATTAACAAAGCTAAAGAACAGGTTGATAATGCTTATGCCCCTTATTCAAATTTTCGTGTCGGAGCGGCAGTTTTACTGCAAAACGGGGCATTATTTGTAGGCAACAACCAGGAAAATGCAGCATATCCTTCTGGGTTATGCGCAGAGAGAGTTGCTTTATTTTATGCTAATGCGCAGTTTCCTCAAGTGCCTGTAAGAGCAATTGCCATAGCTGCACACACAGGAGATAATTATCTGGCTTATCCGGTAACTCCGTGCGGTTCATGCAGACAAGTCATGCTGGAAACAGAGACTCGCTTTGAAAAGCCGATAGATATTTACCTATACGGTACAGAATGTATCTATCACATCGAGAATGCAGCTCAGCTTTTACCTCTGAGATTCGAAAAAAAGAGCATGGAACAGAATCATTAATAATCTGATCAGCTATTCGCTATTAGTTATTCGCTATTTTTAATTATCTTTGCACCACTTTTTTCGAATAACAAAAAATCATGTTTTCAACCTGTAAAACATGTATACAGATGATTTTCAGATTATAAAAAAATGGCAAAGGAACTTAAGGAATTGACTTCAAGAAGTGAGAATTATTCACAGTGGTATAATGATTTGGTGTTGAAAGCTGATTTGGCAGAAAATTCTGCTGTCAGGGGATGTATGGTTATCAAACCTTATGGTTATGCTATATGGGAGAAAATGCAGGCCGAACTGGATCGCATGTTCAAGGAAACCGGACACGTAAATGCTTATTTTCCGTTATTTATACCCAAATCTTTTTTAAGCAAAGAAGCCGACCATGTAGAAGGTTTTGCTAAAGAATGTGCTGTGGTTACCCACTATCGCCTGAAGAACAATGCTGAAGGTAAAGGTCTCATTGTAGATCCCGAAGCCAAACTGGAGGAGGAACTGATTGTTCGTCCGACCTCTGAAACCATCATCTGGAACACCTATAAAAATTGGATTCAATCGTACCGCGACTTGCCTATCCTGGTAAATCAATGGGCTAACGTGGTTCGCTGGGAAATGCGTACGCGCTTGTTCCTGCGTACCGCCGAATTCCTCTGGCAGGAAGGCCACACCGCCCATGCCACAGAAGCAGAAGCTATGGAAGAAGCCATCAAGATGATGCACGTATATGCTGATTTTGCTGAAAACTTCATGGGTGTACCGGTTATCAAAGGAACCAAATCGGCTAACGAACGTTTTGCCGGCGCATTGGAAACATTCTGTATTGAAGCTCTGATGCAGGATGGCAAAGCCTTACAGGCCGGAACATCTCACTTCCTCGGTCAAAATTTTGCCAAAGCATTTGACGTAACTTTCGTGGATAAATCAAATAAACAGGATTATGTCTGGGCAAGCTCCTGGGGTGTTTCCACTCGCCTGATGGGCGCATTGATCATGACCCATTCCGATGACAATGGTTTGGTACTTCCTCCCAAATTAGCGCCATTCCAGGTTGTTATTGTTCCGATATACAAAAACGAAGAGCAACTGTCGGCCATCACCGAAAAAGTGGATACAATCATTTCTGCGCTCAAAGCCAAAGGCATCAGTGTTAAATTTGATAATAACGATACTAAAAAACCAGGCTGGAAATTTGCTGAATATGAATTAAAAGGTGTACCGGTGCGCTTGGCTATTGGTGCACGCGACATTGAGAACGGAACCATTGAAGTCGCACGCAGGGACACCCTGAGCAAAGAAACCGTTTCCATTGAGAATATCGAGAACTACATTGCCGACTTATTAAATGACATTCAGCAGAACATCTTCAAAAAAGCGCTTGATTACCGTGCATCTGTTACACGTGAAGTGAACTCCTACGATGAATTTAAAGTTGAAATTGAAAAAGGAGGCTTTTTACTTTGTCATTGGGACGGCACACCGGAAACTGAAGAAAAAATCAAGGAAGACACCAAAGCTACCATCCGTTGTATCCCGATTGAAGGAGATAAAACACCCGGAACTTGCATGGTAACCGGGAAACCATCGGCACAAAGGGTAATTTTTGCAAGGGCTTATTAAAAACCCTGCAAATTATCAAAAAAATTATAGTAATGCCTTGGGTGAACCTTTCCAGGAACATCCGAGGCAATATAATACTGTTAAGTCAAAACCTTCCAGCGACTCTTCCGGATGAATGGGAATCACTTCATGCTGTTCATTTACAACCACAACCACTGAATCACCTCTCTCATTTTTTACACGAAAACGGTGAATCTTACATTGCGGACAAAGCTTTTTCTTCATACCAGTACCTGTTATTCTTCATCCGTAATATCTGTACCGATATAACCGGGTTGAGTAGCATCAATTAAATGCTCATTTTCAACCTGAATGACACGTCCCGGATACATACTTACCCAATTGTGATTATGCGTGGCCATGATCACGGTTGTACCTGATAAACGGATTCCATACAACAGCTCAATCAAATCGCGTCCCGTTTCCGGGTCTAAATGCCCGGTCGGTTCATCAGCCAAAATGATTTCCGGAGAATTGAGCAATGCCCTGGCAATAGCCACACGTTGCTGTTCACCACCCGAAAGCTGGTGGGGACGTTTATAGCCTTTATTTCGCAAACCCACCTGAGCAAGCACAATTTGAATTTGCTCCTCAATGGCATCTTTTTCTTTCCATCCCGTTGCCCGTAACACAAACTCCAGATTGGCATTCACGGTACGATCGGTAAGCAACTGAAAGTCCTGAAAAACGATTCCTATTTTTCTTCTGAGAAAAGGTATTTGCTTGTTTTTAATATCATTCAGATCGTACGAAAGCACTTCAGCGGTACCACCACTAACAGGAACCTCTTTATAAAGCGATTTCAGAAAAGTACTTTTACCACTACCAACTTTTCCAAGCAGATAGATGAATTCACCTGAATAAATTTCCAGGTTCACATCCCTCAGTACAGTTAACTCTTGTTGGCAAATGTCAACATGTTCGTATTTAATCAGCATTTTCTTTTCCATGATTTACAAAATGAATGCGATTATTTATGTCTCTTTTTCAATTCCCTACCCAGATCATCTAAAGAATAGCCTTTGGAAGTGAGTAACACAATGAGGTGGTATAACAAATCTGAAGCTTCATACAGAAACATTTCATCGGTCCCGTTGGTCGCTTCAATAACTGTTTCGACAGCTTCTTCTCCAACTTTTTGCGCCATGCGGTTCACGCCTTTTCTGAACAAAGAGGTGGTATAGGAGCCTTCCGGCATTTCAACGAAGCGTTGTTGAATAAATTTTTGCAGAAAATTCAGAAAGAAAAAGTCACCCTGATTCGATTCACTCCAGCAAGTATCAGCGCCGGTGTGACAAACCGGGCCAACAGGCTTCACCTTGATTAAAAGCGTATCATTATCACAATCAGTGAGAACAGAAACTACATGCATAAAATTTCCACTCTCCTCCCCTTTTGTCCAAAGGCGTTTTTTGGTTCTGCTGTAGAAAGTTACTTTACCGGTTTCTTTGGTTATATTAAACGCTTCTTCATTCATAAAACCGAGCATCAGCACTTTGGAGGTAAGCTCATCCTGTATAATGGCAGGAACTAACCCATCCATTTTATTAAAATCTATATTCATTCGACAATAATTTTTGCGAATTTACGATAAATCCGTGAGAACAGCAAAAATAGTGGAAAACGGAAAGCGGAGAACGGAAAACTTAAATTTTTAATTTTTTAAACTATTAAACACTATTCACTATTCGTTCTCCGCTTTCCGTTCTCCACTTTCCGTTCTCCGCTTTCCGTTCTCCGCTTTCCGTTAAATCAAGAAGATTCCCGCTTCATCACAGGCCTTACGCATTTCATCGGGCCAGATGCTTGCCTGGATTTCGCCAATATGGGCTTTTCGAAGGAAGAACATACAAAGACGTGACTGACCTATTCCTCCCCCTATAGAAAGAGGTAAAGAACCTTCAACCAGTCGTTTATGAAAGTAGAGTTCCAGTCTGTCTGTTTTATTTTCGAGTTCAAGTTGTCTCAACAAAGCTTCTTTATCCACCCTGATTCCCATGGAAGAAATTTCCAATGGCATTTCAAGCACCGGGTTCCACAGCAGGATGTCACCGTTCAAACCAGGCAGACCTTTTTCACCCGGGGTTGTCCAGTCATCATAATCCGGAGCACGACCATCGTGTTTCTCACCATCACCCAGTTTAGCCCCGATACCAATGATAAACACGGCTCCATATTGTTGGGTAATTTTAAATTCTCTTTCTTTGGGAGACAAATCAGGATATTGTTGGCGCAGCTCCTCTGCATGAATAAACTGAATTTCATCCGGAAGAATCGGTCTGATTTGCGGAAAACTTTCAGAAACCAGGTATTCCGTACGCAGCAGCGTTGCATAAATGCGTTTCACTATCAACTTCAGAAAATCGATATTGCGCTCCTCTGCCGTCATGATGCGTTCCCAGTCCCACTGATCCACATATAGCGAATGGATATTACCCAGCTCCTCATCAGCCCGGATAGCATTCATGTCGGTATAAATACCATAACCATTCTCGATATCGTAATCCGCCAGCGTCACCCGTTTCCATTTGGCGAGCGAATGAACCACCTCTGCACGGACATCCTGCATATCTTTTATCGGAAAATTAACCGCCCTTTCAACGCCATTCAAATCATCATTCAAACCCGTTCCCCGCAACACGAACAAAGGAGCGGTTACCCTTCTGAGTCGTAATTCGGCAGACAAATTAGCCTGAAAAAAATCTTTAATCTTTGCAATCCCCACTTCTGTCTGCTGAAGATTCAGTAATGGTTTATAACTGGCCGGTTTTATCAAGTAGCTCATAGAAAATTATTTAACGTAATGTTTGAAATAAAGAGCAAAGATAATCAAATTGTAAGAATTATAAGCATTTCACCACACAAAATATACAACATTTACTTTATTGTGACTTAAATGAAACAACAAAGCCTCTCTCTTTGCAGAAAAAGGCTTTAATATTTACTTAAAATCAGGATTTTATACGCGTTCGTACACAGAAAAACTGTATGGGTACTCATTCTTTTCATCAGCAGGATGGTCTTCTCTCGAAACTTCTTTCCATTTACTGAAGTCTATTTCCGGGAAATAAGTATCGGCTTTAAAATCACCATGCACCCAGGTAAGGTACATCGAATCGACCGAATCCATACACTGCTGGTACACGGCAGCACCACCAATCACAAAAACCTGTTCCGCATTGGAACACAATTCAAGGGCATCTTCGAGTGAGTCCGCTTCAAAATAACCTTCAACAACGCCCTCGGAAAGCATGGTTGTCAGCACAAT
This sequence comes from Bacteroidota bacterium, assembly GCA_022708505.1. GTDB lineage: Bacteria > Bacteroidota > Bacteroidia > Bacteroidales > Paludibacteraceae > Paludibacter. Next base: position 10,519 of record JAKIYP010000043.1, on the reverse strand, counting down.
ATTCGTGCGGTTTGGAAGTGGACCGTTAGGAAGACTTTCGAAAGTCCGCTTACCCATTACGACCGTATGTCCTGTTGTGAGATTCTTAAAATGCTTCATATCAGCCGGTAAATTCCAGGGAAGCTTTTTCTTATAGCCGATCGCGAAATCATCTGCGAGGGCGGCAACAATAGAAATTTTTGGCATATCTCTGATGTGTGAGGTAAATAATAATTGACAAGAAATGACTCAATGACAATTTAGTTTTATTGCTTTTTTGCAGTCGCAAATGTAATCATTTTTTGCACAAATAAAAATAAATTGTGCTATTATTTACATTTTACACAGCTACTTCACCTTTGATATGCGGATGCGGGTCGTAATTCACCAATTCAAAATCTTCAAATTTAAAGCTGAAAATATCCTTTACATCCGGATTAATCTTCATGTTGGGTAAAGCTCGCGGCTCCCGGCTCAATTGTAATTTTACCTGCTCGAGGTGATTGGTATAGATATGTGCATCGCCCAGCGTGTGAACAAAGTCACCCGGCTTCAATCCTGTCACCTGAGCCATCATCAGCAACAGCAATGCGTATGAAGCAATATTAAAAGGCACACCCAGAAAGATATCGGCACTGCGTTGATACAACTGAAGGCTTAATTTACCATCTGCCACATAAAACTGAAAAAAAGCGTGACAAGGAGGCAGATTCATATTGGGTAAATCAGCCACATTCCACGAACTCACAATGATTCTTCTGGAATCCGGATTGTTTTTGATCGTATTTACAACCTCCGTAATCTGATCGATGTGTCCACCTTTGTAATCCGGCCATGAACGCCACTGATAACCGTAAACGTGTCCCAGATCCCCGTTTTCGTCGGCCCATTCATTCCAGATTCTCACCCCGTTTTCCTGTAAATACTTCACATTGGTATCACCGTTCAGAAACCAGAGCAACTCATGAATAATGGATTTCAGATGTAATTTTTTGGTGGTCAGACACGGGAAACCTTCGGACAAATCAAAACGCATCTGATGTCCAAAAACCGATAAAGTGCCCGTACCTGTACGGTCTTCTTTTCTCACTCCTTCCGCTAACACACGGGTTAAAAGATCTAAATATTGTTTCATTTATTTACGATTTAACTATTTACAAATCATCTCAGACTCATTCTGACAACCTTAAACTCGGTTCTCCGGTTAATCTGATTGGCAATTTCCTGTTCCTGAGGCTTTAATGTTAATATAAAGTCTTCCGTCAAAGCCTGCTCCAACGGCAGGAACGCATGTTCAGCATGTAAAGACTCATCCACTACATAGGGTTTTTCTTCTCCGTGTCCTACTGAAATCAGGCGCTCCGGCACAATACCGGCACGAATCAGATAATCCACAACCGATTGTGCCCGTTTTTGAGACAAATTCAGATTAAATTCATTATTCCCAAAATAATCTGTATGGGCACTTATTTCGATGATGATGTTCGGATTGTCGTTCAGCATGCTGAGTAGCTCCTGAAGTCCACCTTCAGATGAAGGAGTCAGGTCCCATTTTGCAAACTCGAAGAAAATATTCGGAAGTTGCACCGGTCTGAATGCGGCAGGCAGAACCAGATCAACGGTGAAAGTCTTACTGGCTTTTACACCACGCGATGACACTGTCGCCTTTTTATTCAGAAATCCGCGGGCAGTCCCCAACATCACGCAATCCACCTCTTTATCTATTTTGATCCGGTAAGTACCATCTTTTTTGGTCATCACCCGGGTATTTTGCCCGGTATTACTAATCAACCTGACCATCGCATCTGGGATTGGGTTCAGCTTATCATCCAATACCCTACCCTCAACAATCACTTCAGTCACCGGCAATTCAAACGACCAGACCGCATCGAAACCCCTGATCTGACCTCTGTTGGAAGAGAAAAAACCTTTCTCTTTATTTCCTTCGAAAGCAATCCCGAAATCATCGAAATTAGAATTTACGGGAACTCCTATATTTACTACCGACCACTCCTCTTCATTTATTTTGGTTGCTTTGAAAATATCCAAACCGCCCAAACCCGGCAGACCATCAGAAGCAAAGTACAATGCCCCATCAGATCTGACATAAGGGAACATTTCATCGCCGGGTGTATTGATTTGGGGACCGAGATTTTCGATGAATTTACATTCTGAACCCGACAATGTGCCTTTCCAGATATCTTTTCCACCTTGTCCGTTAGGAGCATCCGACACAAAATAAATCGTAACCCCGTCAGGTGCGATTGCCGGATGAGCCACGGTAATTGTACTATCCTTGAAAAAGGTAACCACCTGAGGAGCCGTCCATTCCCCTCCTGCCCGCGATGAAGAATAAATTTCGGCATTGGCATTGGTGTCATCCTTTTGCGATGCTTTGGTAAAATACATGGTTCTGCCATCCGGAGAAAAAGCGCAACTACCCAATTCAGCTGCAGCTGTAAGTTCCTCAGAAAAAACAGTTTCCGGCTTACTCCATTTACCGGCTGCATCTTTTTTTACATAATAAATATTGCTATTCGGCAGATTGGTTACAAAGTTATTTGCAACTCCTTTCTTTACAGGCGTTCTGTTGGACGTAAAATACAGCACATCGGCATCAGCACCCTGAAAAGCAGGACTATAGGTATGCCGGTTACGTGTATAAAATTCATTATTTCTTTTTACAACATAACCGGATGGTTCCGCCTTCCATTGCGCAATCATTTGCGCCCCTTTCAGTCCGTTCAGCGCAAGTACTCCGGCACTGTCATATTGCAAATAAGTATTATAATTTTTAATCGCCTCTCCATATTTGGCATTCCGGTGCTGAGCCTGTGCCAGACGGAGATACACAATGCTGTCTTGATATTTTGACCGGACAGCACGTGAATACATCATTTCGGCACGGGTATAATTCAACCTGCGTAAACATTCAGCCTGATTAAAAGCAACCCGGGCTCTGATATCTGCTTCTTTATATGAAATTCGGGAATAAACCCTGGAATAAAGTTCGGCAGCCGAAGCATATTCTCCGGCTTCGAACTTTTTATCGGCAGTAGTCAAACGAGATTTAGTTCCGCAACTGATCAAAACCAGTTGTGATATCAGTATTACCCAATAAACATATTTAAATCTCATTTTAAAATATAGAAATTACACTAACTCGTGAATAACCAGTCCGGAACGCAATTTAGGTTCGAACCAGGTAGTTTTCGGAGGCATGATGTTACCGGTATCGGCAATATCAATCAACTGTTTCATTGAAACAGGATACAACGCCAATGCCACACGCATTTCGCCACTGTCAACCCTACGTTTCAATTCATCCAAGCCCCTAATACCACCCACGAAATCAATTCTTTTATCCGTTCTCAGATCTTTAATTCCCAAAACCTCATCCAGAATCAAATTGGAAGAAATGGTAACATCCAACACACCAATCGGATCGTTATCATTGTAGGTTCCCGGCTTAGCCGTCAGGTCATACCAGTTTCCGGACAGATATAACGAGAAATTATGTAATTTATTGGGCTTGTAAATTTCAGCACCTACTTTTCTGATTTCAAAGTTATTTGACAACGTATTCAAGAACTCATCGTCTGTCAATCCGTTTAAATCTTTCACAACCCTGTTATAATCGATGATTGTCAACTGATTATCCGGAAAGCAAACCGCCATGAAGTAGTTATATTCTTCATTTCCTGTATGGTTCGGATTCTGCTGACGTTTTTCATTGCCTACCAATGCGGCTGCGGCGCTACGGTGGTGACCATCGGCAATATACAAAGCCGGGATAGCAGCAAACAGCTCCGTAATGCGCTGAATTGTAGTTACATTATCAATTACCCAGAAATGGTGACCAAACCCATCACCGGGAGCTACAAAGTCATATACAGGTTGTTTTTTAATTGTTTCCTTCACAATTTCATCCAGCTCCTGCTGATGTGGATATGCGAAAAACACCGGCTCGATATTCGCATTGTTCACCCGCACGTGTTTCATACGGTCTTCTTCTTTGTCCTTTCTGGTCAGTTCGTGTTTTTTGATGCGACCTTCCATGTAATCATCCACGTTAGCGCAAACAACAAGACCATATTGCGTTTTACCGTTCATGGTTTGAGCGTAGACATAGTACTTTTCCGTTTCGTCCTGCACCAACCAGCCTTCTTGTTTGAATTTATTGAAATTCTCTACTGCTTTCGCATAAACTTTCTCATCGTGTTCATCCGTTCCCGGTTCAAAATCGATTTCTGGTTTGATGATGTGGTAAAGCGACATCGGGTTTCCGGCAGCTTCGACACGGGCTTCTTCTGAGTTCAGCACATCATAGGGACGTGAAGCTACTTTTTCCACGAGGTTCTGGGGAGGGCGAATACCCTTAAACGGTTTAATTACAGCCATATAAATTAGTTTTTTAGCATTGATTGAATCAGGCACAAATTTAATTAAAAAAACCGATACCCACCAAAAAAATCTGGGGCATCGGTTTTCTGTCGATTTTGAATTGACCGAAATATGTTGTATTGTATAACTACCTGTTATTCAGCAACTACATCAAAAGCAACCTCAATTGTAACTTCTTTGTGAAGTTTGAGAGTAGCTTTGTAAGAACCGATTTCTTTCACAGGTTCTTTCAACACAATTACCTTACGATCAACTGTAAATCCGGCTTTTTCAAATGCATCAGCAATCTGAATCGGGCCAACAGCTCCGAAAATTTTACCGGTTGAGCTTGTTTTAGCTCCAACAGTCAGGGTAATATCTTTTACTTTGTCAGCCAGTTCCTGCGCTTCGTTTTTGATTCTTTCGAGCTTGTGAGCACGTTGTTTCAAATCTTCAGCCAGCATTTTCTTTGCTGATTCGGTAGCCAAAACGGCTTTTTTCTGTGGGATCAGGTAGTTACGACCGTAACCATCTTTCACTTTCACTATATCGCCTTTGTAACCTAAGTTGATTACATCTTCTTTCAAAATAATTTCCATACAATTTCCTCCTGCTTTTGATTATTTCAACATATCAGTTACATAAGGAAGTAAAGCCAGATGACGGGCTCTCTTCACAGCCTGAGCTACCTGACGCTGGAACTTCAGTGAAGTACCGGTCAAACGACGGGGTAAAATTTTACCTTGCTCATTTAAAAATTTTTTCAAAAACTCAGGATCTTTGTAGTCGATGTACTTGATACCGCTCTTTTTGAAACGGCAATACTTTTTTCTTTTCAGATCTACTGTCGGGGGGGTTAAATACCTGATATCTCCTTGATTTGCTGCCATGTTTTAGTTCTCCTTTTCTTTAGATTTTAAACCTTTTCTTTTTTCCGCATACTCGTAAGCATACTTGTCTAAACGGAAAGTCAAGAATCTTAACACACGCTCATCACGACGATAGATGGTTTCCAATGCTGCAACGACAGTCGGTTCTGCATCGAACTGCAACAGTGAATAAAAACCTGTCGATTTCTTTTGGATAGGATACGCTAACTTACGCAACCCCCAATTCTCTTCATTTGTAATAGTCGCACCGTTTTCTGTTAAAACGGCTTTGAACTTTTCTACCGCTTCCTTCATCTGAGCATCAGACAAAACGGGAGTTAAAATGAAAACGGTTTCATAATGATTTAACATACTGTTTACTAACTTTTTAAAATTAATTATGTTGTTTTTCGCTTTAAAAGCGGGTGCAAATATAGGAATAATTATTTGATAAACAATATAATCTGATAAAAAATATCCTATCAATGACCAACTTACAGGTAATCATATCCTGAAAAACAATTTATCAGAAGTATTTCATCTCTACTTCAATTTTCAGGATCCGATTTTCTTCTATCCTGAAAATAAAGTCATTAAACTGCGGTCTACGAATACCTTTATGTTGATAATTTGAAAAGCCGAATCCTTCCTGAGGTAATCCTATCATGTTATATTTCATTTTTCCATCTCCGTTTTCATCATCTAATACCGACAAGCCATAAGTTCCGGGAGACATACAAATCGTCAGCATAACCTTGCCATGTTCTACTTGCGACTTGGAATAGTGTCTTTTCCAACAAGGCTGTTCTTTTTTGAATCCTTCTTCACTGTCGAACAAAGCCACACAAAGCTGCCCCTTGTTTGTGCGTATATTGCTTATGGTAACTTCAAGGGTTTGTGCAAAACCAGTTGAGAACCACACAAACAAACAAAACAAAACCAATTTACATCTAAAACAACACATTACAATTATAAATTTTCATTCACCATATAAGACATATAAGCACATATAAGAATTATTAATTTGTACGTAAACAAGCTTATATGATTTTACATGACTTATATGGTAAAATATTGTCATTTATCAAGCACAGCAGGCGAGAAAGTATGCTCCGAGAGTTTTGACCCTGATTGGAATTTATCCACAATCATCTCCGATTTTCTATTGTTTTGTACGTTTTGCATGGTCATCCGGTAAGCAAAGTATTTGCCGTTTGCTTGTTTTTTGTAATCTGTGATATACTGGATACGATGCAATTTATCCGACATGTCGAAATATTCAATCTTATAACACAGGAATGTTTGCTGATCAATGTAGCTGATATTGCTGCTGAAACCGTTTTGCAGTTTAAGGGCATCTGTTTTTCCTGTTGCTTTGATTTTCCAGCACTTCCTGCCTTCCAGCGTAATTTCTCCACTCAACTGATAATCAAAATCCTGTTGATTTGGACGGCTCATATCAGCATTGGTAAATTCGGAGCCCATAAAGTTTTTGCCTTTCTCAGTGCTGACGATTCTCCTGACTTTACGCAAAGCGGGCATGTAAATCCACTGACCGTCATCCTGATCCTCGTAATCATACACCAGCAAGGCGGTACCTTTTACATCTGCAGGAGCAAGAAAGCGAATCAGCATCTTAGTACATTCAGCAAATTTCCGGGATGCAGTGCTGATCTGACGGGTCCTGACATTGCCTTTGGCATCGTAAATATTAATCGTGGAAATCATTTCCATGTCCCCCACTTCTGTGGCGTTCGTGGCGTTACGACTGATTTCCCGTGCATTTTGCGCAGTCAGTGAGAAGGCGCAAAAAATCAAAATTGAAGTGATTGTTGTTTTCATAATTTTTTATTTTTGTCTAATGTCTGATGTCGTTTGTCGTTAAACTTTTGACATTAGACTTTTGACTTTTAAAAACTTCGGTTTGAAAATCATACACAAAGCCGGTATAAGTGCTAAGGCACTGATCAAACAAAGGAATAAGCTGATGATAATCAGAAATGCAAATGATTGAATAAAGGGAAAAGCTGATAAAAACAACACAGAAAAGCCTATCATGACGGAAAAGGCATTAATTGTAATTCCTCTTCCGATACCACGCACAGCTTTATCGATAGCCTTTTGCCAATTATCCGTATACATCAGTTCTGTTTTTATCCTCCAGAAAACCTGGATGGTGAAATCAACTCCCAACCCGATGGAAATAGATGAAAGCAGCGCTGTAACGATATTCAGCTCAATGCCAACCCAACCCATCAGTCCGAACGTACAGAACACCGCAAATGCCAGAGGCAAACTACCCATCACTCCCGCAGTAACACTTTTGAAAATAATACTTAATAGAATCAGAATAGCAAGAAAAGCAAAAAGTAGCGAGTAATACTGTCCGGTTTCAACCGACTGACTGATTTCTTTGTCTATCAAACTGGCACCTCCTACCACATAAGGCTGGGGTTCATCTTTCAGCATTTCAGATATATCCTGTAAAAGCCCTTCAACATCAGGCAGACTTGCAGCCTGATATTGCACCGTCATCAGCGTATGCGTATAATCAAAACTAATAAATCTTTCAAAATCAGCCACATCAGCACTCATCCCATACAGCTCAAGATATTGCGAAACAGCAAAATTATCTTCGGGTATTTCATTATACCCGGGTTCTCCCGGCTCATGCAAAGCCATACTGATTTTTTTAATCATCATGGATAAAGATGCCGTGCGACCGACCAACGGATTCTGCTCCAACCGATGACCATATTCGTCAATTCTTTTCAACAAAGCCGGATCTGTTGCATCTCCTTCGAACATGATATGAATCATTTTACTACCTCCAAAATACTCATCCGCAACCCGGATAGCACGGTTAAATCCATGGTCATCCGGTAGTATTTTATTCGAATCTGGGGCAACATGAATCTTAAAAACGCCCCCTGAAAGCAACAAAAAGAATAAGATAAAAAAGATCGACATACGTTTGGGAGAATTTGTCGCGAGTTTTCCGACATGACTTAGTAAATGATGAAAAAAACCCTCATTTACTTGTTTGTATTGTTTTTTTGTACTTTTACCTATAATCGAGAAGAGAGCCGGAATATAGGTCAGACTGAGTAAAAGTGCAAACGCAATGGCTAAAGAAGTAACAACTCCCATCTGACGTGCCGGAATTAATAAATGTACAACCAGACCAAGCACCCCGGCAATCGTAGTCAATCCGCATAAAATCATTGGTTTTTTGAGGTATGATATAACTTCCTGTACAGTTTTCGCAATATTTCTTCCCGGATGATAGTAATTAATTTCCTGATATCTGGCAACAAAATAAACACCATAATTATTTGCAATAGCAATCATCATAATCGGGATTAACACGCCTATCAGACTGAGCTCCCATCCCAGAGCAGGAATTAAGCCCATTGCCAGTATGATTGAAAAAACAACTACAGAGAAGGGCAATATCATTGCTTTAAATTCACGGAATGATATCCACAGGAAAATCAACATCACACATAAACCAATTGGCAACAATACCATCAGATCAAGTGCTATTTTATCGTTTGCCTCGGCCCTGAGATAGGGTTGACCGGTCATGTATATTCTCTCATTTCCCGGATGTTTCGCGATAATCTGATGAATTTGTTCCATCAATTCAACGTCCGGCACTTGCTGGTTGGTCGTAAGCATAATCATTGCATACCGGAAATCTTCGGACACGACCAATCCGTAAGCCAGATCATTCCCCTTAATTAATTTTCGCAAAGCCTCGCGTTCTGCCGGTTGCTCAGGAATGTTTTCGACTACCGGTGTGACTACCATCATCCCGTCATCCGATTGAATATTCTTTGTCTGGAACAAGGACAAAACCTGTTCGAAAGCATCATTCATCATGAAAGATTCACTGATATTCTGTATCCTTTTCAGGGTTGCCGGGCGAAGTACATCATCATTCTCAAGAACCAGCAACATGGTTTCATCGTTTCCAAAAAACTCACCGATTTTCTTGTTATTGATCTTCGACAACATGGTATCCGGCATGTAGGACTCCAGATCGGAATTGATTTTAGTATTTGTAAGCGGTATGATAGCCGCCAACAAAACAATGCCGGTCAGCAATAACACCCACCAGCGATGACGGATAATGAAGAGGGAGGTTTTTATCTTTTTCATTTTTTCAGTAAATGTTTATAGTTAGTCGCTTCGCGACAGTCTAATGTCTAAAGTTAAGAGTTAACAGAGCAGCAGAGAGCAGAAAACAAATAACTAATAGATTTTAAGCGACTATTGACGAATATCCGACCTCTGTTGACCAGCGACATTAAAAAGATGCTTTAAGGCTGATGAAAGCTCCATTCATGATAGTTGAAGCATAACCGAACAGGGTTTTGTTGGAACCATGCATGTAGTTACCACCTAATGAAGCAGTCAGAGCATCACTTATTTTGTAAGTCACTTTGGGTTGAATCATCCACTCTTCAGAAGTAATATCATAATAACCCGTGCACATCAACTCCCAGACATCATAACCTACTGATTTCGTTAATGAAAGCGCAACAGCATGGTTCATTCTTTCCTGCTGATGAAAAATCCGGCGATTAAACTGACGGTTTTCGTAATCGATCATGGCATTGGCATATTGCATTTGCGCCAGGGGATTCAGAGGTTCTGTGAGTTCCGGCAAAACCAACGCAGTAAAATCGGGCACATATTTGCCCACATATTGTGCTATGACAGTCAGACCGCCTACATTCGCTTCCAACGCCCCCACATAACTGAAATCGTTCATAGGAATATACATCTTTTCATCCGGATTTTCCGTGATGTTGTATGCTCCTTCCGCACGAACGATTACAGCACCCAGAGGTACAGCTAAATCAGCTCCCCAGCTTGTTTTCAGGTAACTGGCAGGCCGGTTCGTAATCACAGGCGAACCTGTTGACCAGTCAATCGCAGCCACCTCAAAACCATGATAAGGGTCGTAGCCCCTGAAATAAGACACCGACCAGCCAGCTGCAGGTAAATCAACATTAAGTCTCGCTGCTACCGCGCTGTTTTTCAACTTCTTTTCAGGCAGTCGTTGTTCTGCAAAAGACACATTAGCGCCCATGTCGAACAAATCATACTTATACACCGACGGCTGATAAAAAGGCACCCCGATCACATCTAATTCTACGGCTGATGTAAAACGGTATTTGGCACGTAACAGAAAATTGGATAATTGCTGATCATCCGGATCTGGTGTAAATAAAAAATAATTTTTCGGAGTAATATTATCCGTTGGATTGAAGCCATCG
>JAKIYP010000116.1 GCA_022708505.1 Bacteroidota bacterium | reverse complement strand
ATAAATCTGTATATATTCTTAGCTTTTATAAGTGCAGCTACATGCTTATACAACTCATCCGACTTGAAACCGCTTTGCAAAATATCAGACAAGATAATTGTCTTGGATAATTGTTTGGACACAGCCTGCTGGGATAAAAAGTCTAAAGCAATATTCAAGGCATTTAAATCAGCATTATAGCTATCGTTAATCAATAAACACTCCCGAACCCCTTGCTTGAGTTCCAATCGCATGGCAACACTTTCTAAGCGTAACAGCCTTTGGTTGATTGTCTCCGGCGTATATTTGAAATGGTGCATAAACGTAATGCAATGCATGGCATTTTCAACCGATGCGTCATCCGTAAAAGGTATGCAAAAAGTAAATTTTACATTTTGCCATTGAACCAATAAATTAGTTTTACCATTTACTTTTTGCACCTCTATCAATTGCACGTAATTATCAGGTGACTTTCCCCAACTCAACAAGGTATCCTTTGTTTTAAAACGGGTTATCTCAGCATGAAGCATGGGGTTATCGCTGCAATAAATGATGTGTTTGGTGTGTGTAAACAATTTTAGTTTTTCTCTGATTTTTTCAGGATAATCGGAGAAATTCTCCTGATGTGCATCTCCTATGTTGGTAAAGATGCCGATAGTAGGGCAAACGATGCGTTCCAAGCGCTCCATCTCGCCCGGTTTGGAAATACCCGCTTCAAAAACAGCCAATTCCGTATCGCTTTTCAGTTGCCAAACCGACAAAGGAACACCAATCTGGGAATTGTAGCTACGAGGCGAGCGCACCATTTCAAAATCTTCATGAAGCAATTGAAAAAGCCATTCTTTGACAATGGTTTTGCCATTGCTACCTGTTATGCCTACAACCGGTATGTCAAAAACAGATCGATGGGCCGCAGCAATTTGTTGCAAAGCCTCCAAGGTATTTTCAACTTGTAAGAAATAAGCATCCGGCATGGTTTTAAATTCAGGACGTAATTCACTGACAACAAAGGATCGTACACCTTGACGGTACAAATCCCGAATATACTGATGTCCGTTGTTTCTCCGGCTGACAAGTGCGAAAAACAGACTTTCGGCCGGAAAGGTCAACGAACGGCTGTCAGTTAACAACCAGCTGATCTTGATGTCTTTAGGGATATCAGTTTTAGAGCCGATGATGTGAGCAATTTTTACGAGTTGCACTGTTACTGAATACTTAATTTATAATTGAATGTTGACGGCTAAAATATGTTCTTTCAGAAAAATCGAAGCCATACTTGTGAATTTCTCGACTGTTTCTGTTGTATAATAGACAACGGATCCTTTAGTAGTACATTTTTTCCGCATCTTCGGATGGTTATCCAAATAAGTCCTTAAACTTTTAGCCACTATTTCACCTTGTGTTATAACTCGGATATGCTTGGGTAAGAACTTCAAAAGAGTAGGCAGAATAAGCGGATAATGCGTGCATCCCAAGATAATTGTGTCAATTTTAGCATCTAGATTCAACAAATTATCTACATGCTGTTTGACAAAGTAATCTGCTCCCGGCGACAAATGTTCGTTGTTTTCGATTAGGGGAACCCACATCGGACAAGCCTCTGAAGTTAACCGGATATCCGGGAAAAGCTTTTGAATTTCCAACAGATAAGAATCTGACTTTACGGTACCCGGCGTTGCAAACATCCCCACATGCTTAGTTACAGTAACCTGATCCAACACTTCTACGGTAGGTCTGATCACACCCAACACGCGCCTTTCTTTATCAATCAGCGGCAAATCATGTTGTTGTATGGATCTTAATGCTTTTGCAGAGGCGGTATTACAACCTAATATTACCAGATGACAGCCCATGTCAAATAATTTTTTCACGGACTCTAAAGTGTATTGATAAACCACGTCAAAAGACCGTGTGCCGTAAGGTGTACGTGCATTATCGCCCAAATAAATATAATCGTACTCAGGAAGTTCATTCCTGATTTTATCCAAAATTGTCAAACCACCATAGCCGGAATCAAAAACTCCTATCGGTCCCGGAACAATGCTCATATCCTTGTTAGCCATTTAATTACGTTTATCAAGTCCCCACATCAATTTACTTTTCAAAGAATCAAAAAAAGTATGATTCAATTGTTTAGCTACCCTTATCTTATATTCAGCCTTAGAGATCCTGACTTTTTTATTCTGGTCCAATATTATTGTCCGTCCGTCTAAAGTAAGCTGATAATTACCAGTTCTGCTTCGCACCTCCAAATCAATCTTCCAGTCGTCGGGAATAACCAAGGGACGCACCGTAAGGCTGTGCGAAGCTACGGGAGTGAGTATGATATTCTGCGCTTGCGGAACCAACAAAGGTCCGCCTGCACTCATGGAGTAAGCCGTTGATCCGGTCGGAGTGGACACAATCAAACCATCTGAATAATATGCATGTACAGCCTCATCATTCAAACAAGTAATGATATTGAGCATGGAGGCACTGTCTTGTTTTAGTATAGCTACATCATTCAGCACATAAGGATAATCTATCTTGCTGCCATCCGAAACTTCTACTTTCAACAAGGTACGTTCTTCATAGCTGATTTGATGATGCATAATCGCATCCAAAGCTTTTTCTATTTCATCTACGGACACATCGGTCAAAAACCCCAAACGCCCCGTATTAATTCCCATGATTGGTATATTTTTGGGACCAATGCGCGCCGCCGTATTCAAAAAAGTGCCGTCACCACCAACACTCAATGAAAAATCGGCTTGAAAATCATCGTTGTCGATTGTATGTTTTAAATTTGAAGGCTGAGCGAAGTTTTTCTGATAATATGCAAGTAACTGACGATCAACAATCAACTGCACATTTCTGTGATTAAAATAGCTGAAGATTGTATTCAAAATGTCCAGCACTGTAGGAGAAAATGTGTTTCCAAAAATGGCTATAGTCATATTTTTTTTGTTCGCTTATTTCGTTTATTTTTGTAGCCTGAATAAAAGAAATAAATCCACTACAAAGGAAATATTTTATTGTTGATTTTGCAAATCTTTAGTCCTCATGACAAAACTAAGTGTAAACATAAATAAAATCGCCACTATTCGCAATGCAAGGGGAGGTAATATACCCGATGTACTGCAGGTTGCGGTTGATTGTGAACGATTTGGAGCACAGGGGATTACTGTTCATCCGCGACCCGACGAGCGACACATCAGATATCAAGATGTACTGGATTTAAGACCTTTGATTACGACCGAATTCAATATAGAAGGCTATCCCACAGACCGATTCATCTCTTTGGTGAAGTCTGTCAAGCCTCATCAGGTTACTTTAGTTCCGGATCCTCCCGAGGCATTGACCTCCAACGCAGGATGGAATGCTATCAAGCATCAGGATTTCTTACGGGAAGTAATTGCTGAATTCAAGCAGGAAGGCATTCGGGTATCTGTTTTTATGGATACCGACTGCAAAAATATTGAAGCAGCAGCAAAAACCGGAACCGACCGCGTTGAATTATATACGGAACCTTATGCAGCCGGTTATTTGGTTAACAAAGAAAAGGCAATAGCACCCTTTGTCAAAGCTGCTCAATGCGTCAGAGATATAGGGTTAGGCTTGAACGCCGGTCACGATTTGAGTTTAGTCAACCTGCAATATTTATCCGACAATATTCCATGGATTGATGAAGTGTCAATCGGACATGCATTGATTTCGGATGCCCTGTATTACGGATTAAAAGAGACCATAAAAAAATATAAAGATCAACTAAAATAACATTTATTTAAAAGAAAATGAACCAACTCATGTTTATACTGCTACAGGCAGATTTAATGAATGAAACCGTGCAAACCGCAAGTGCTCCGGCTAAAATGAATCTTTGGACAATGGCTACTTACGGCGGACCTATTATGATTATTTTGGCCATCATGCTTGTCATTGCCATCTATATGTTTATTGAGCGTTTGGTCACGCTGAAACAAGCATTGGAGGAAGACAAGTCTTTTATGAACAGGATTAGAGATTACATCCACGACGGTAAAATCGAGGCAGCTCAAAAGCTTTGTAAGGACACAAACAATCCGATATCAAGAATGATAGAAAAAGGTATCAGCAGATTGGGACGTCCGATGAGTGACGTACTCGTCGCCATTGAAAATATCGGTAGCTTAGAAGTTGCCAATCTGGAAAAAGGCTTGGTAATTATGGCTTCTATAGCCGGTGGTGCACCCATGTTGGGGTTCCTTGGTACTGTTACAGGGATGGTGACTACTTTTTATAACTTATCGCTGAACAATACCGGAACAATTCAATTGTCAGATTTGTCGGTAGGTATGTATCAAGCCATGGTTACAACCATTGCCGGATTGATAGTTGGAATTATTGCGTATTTTGGTTATAACTATTTAATATCTCGTGTTGATTCTGTAGTTCGCAGGTTAGAAGCCAGAAGTATAGAATTTCTCGATTTATTGAATGAACCAGCGTAACAAACTAAAATTAAAGAAATAAAACGATGCCCATCAAAAAAAATTTAAAAGCTGAAGCCGGTTTTTCCATGTCGTCCATGACGGACATAATATTTCTATTGCTTCTGTTTTTCATCATGGCTTCTACCATGTCATCGCCTAATGACATCAAACTTGACTTACCG
>JAKIYP010000042.1 GCA_022708505.1 Bacteroidota bacterium | reverse complement strand
TTTATTAGTCTTCGAATCACTATAAAGATACTGAATACCAGCGACTTAACCAATTATTTTATGTTAAACTTTGTTAGATAACTGCTTGATTATTAATTTATTAAATGAATATTTACCGAAGTATTGATATGAGACATGAGATGATTTATTGTAATTTAAAAAAGTGGTGATGAGATGGTGATGAGCTAAGTAAAGGTTTTTGTGGGGGGTTGCTTCGTCGTGCTGCGCACTCCTCGCAATGACGGGCTATCGAACCAAGTGCAACTTTGTGGGGGGTTGCTTCGTCACTCACTTCGTGAGCTCCTCGCAATGACGGTGCGTTGATTGGGGACAGTAGCACCCGTCGTGCAAATAAGATGATGGTTTGTGCAAACTTGAACGACGGTTATTTATGATCGTTTGATCGCCCCACGTCATTGCGAGCGAAGCGAAGCAACCCCCCACAAAGTTGCACTCGCTAATTGTCCCGTCATTGCGAGGCGGCAAAGCCGCCGAAGCAACCTCCAGGGCTCGCACAAATCTATTGTCCCGTCATTGCTTCGCTATGCGCTACGCACGCGGTCGTCATACACAAACCAATACAACAACCCCACTAATACCGATCCTCCCAGGATATTTCCAATCGTAGCCGGGATCAGGTTGTTGATGATAAATTCAGTCCAGGTGACCGGTGCGCCGTTGAAGATGGCTGCCGGGATGAAAAACATGTTGGCGATGCTGTGCTCAAAGCCGATAGCCACGAACGCCATCACCGGGAACCAGATTCCCAGCATCTTACCCACGGTGTCTTTGGAAGCATAAGCCATCCACATGGCTAAGGCTACCAACCAGTTGGCGCCGACTCCTTTCAGCAAAACAACCATAAAGGGTGCGGATGTTTTTACTTCGGCAATGTGATAGATGCTGTCGATCCAGGGTGATTTGGCGAATACGCCTGTGAGAGCAACCATGAAATAGGCCACGAAAAGTGAGCCGATGAAATTACCAGCATAAACCAACGTCCAGTTGCGGGTCAGCGACCAAAACGAGAGCTTGCGACTCATCACCGGAGGAATGAAGTAAGCTGTGTTGCCGGTAAATAAATCGGCGCCGGCCAGCGTACAAAGCATCAGTCCGATTGGGAATGCCGCTCCCATCAGGAAGCGCTGAATGCCCGGGTTCTCCGCAGCAATCCCGGGAATACCACCACCAATCATGACAGCCAACAAACCACCAATGGCAATGTATGCACCCGCCAAAAAGGCCAGTACCAAGGTCTTTGAAACAGATGTCGAGGCTTTTACCTTCGCGACATCGCTCACGATTTCTACGATTTGTTTTGGAGTGTTGTAGCTCATAAGATTATTTTAATAAAAAATTGTTGACAGCCAAGTGCAGGTTTTGATGAGGTTGCTTCGTCGCGCTATGCGCTCCTCGCAATGACGGGCTATCGAGCCAAGTGCGGATTTTGATGAGGTTGCTTCGTCGGCTTTGCCGCCTCGCAATGACGGGACAATGAGCGAGTGCAACTTTGCAGGGGTTTGCTTCGTCGTGCTACGCACTCCTCGCAATGACGTGGGGCTATCAAACGATCATAAATACCCGTCGTTCAGATTTGCACAAACCATCACCTTATTTGCACGACGGGCGCTACTGCCCCCAATCAACGCACCGTCATTGCGAGGAGCGAAGCGACGAAGCAACCCCCTGATAGTACGCACAAAGTTGTTGTCCCGTCATTGCGAGGCGGCAAAGCCGCCGAAGCAACCCCCCCCGAAGCCTTCCCTTCACTAATTAACCACCACCTCCCTCACATACTGTCCAAATATTTCCTTCGCTTTTTTGAGTTGTTCCGGTGTGTTTTGCTCCACGCCTTCCAGCTCGTATTTCCATCCCAGCGATTTGTATTTGTGAATGCCCAATTTGTGATAGGGTTGTATTTCCAGTTTTTGAATATTCGTCATGGGTTGCAGGAATCTGCCCAGTTCGTGTAAATGCTCTTCATCGTCGGTATAACCCGGAACCAAAACATAACGTACCCACACGGTTTTGTTGATTTCGTGCAGGTACTCAGCCATGCGTAAGGTCGCTTTATTTGTCATACCGGTCATTTTCCGGTGCGCTTCCTCATTGATTTCCTTGATGTCGAGCAGTACGAGGTCGGTATATTGCAACAGCTCTTTCACTGCATCGTTGAGGTAACTGCCGTTGGTGTCGATACAGGTATTGAACCCTTCCGCTTTCAGCATGCTGAAAAAAGGCGTAATAGCACTTGCCTGCATGAGTGGTTCGCCTCCCGAAACGGTGATGCCCCCTCTTTTGCCAAAGAAAGGTCGCTGACTACGAGCTAACTTCATAAGTTCATCGTAATCGTAAGGCCTGGATTCCCCGTTTAATTCAATCGTATCGGGATTGGCACAGTATAAGCACTTGAAATTACATCCCTGTAAAAACAGCACCATCCGAACACCGGGACCGTCAAAAGTCCCGAGTGATTCAACTGAGTGTATTCTGATCATAATTTTTAGTCTCCGGACGCCAGACTCCAGTCTCCAGTCTCCGGTCTCCAGTCTCCGGTCTCCAGTCTGGCGTCTGATGTCTGATGTCTGATGTCTGGTGTCTGGCGTCTGATGTCTGGTGTCTGGCGTCTGATGTCTGGCGTCTGATGTCTGGCGTCTTATATTACATCGCTTCAAAGAAACTGCGGGAAATAACTTCAAGCTGTTGTGCGCGGGTGAGGCGAACAAAGTTCACGGCATAGCCAGAAACACGGATGGTCAGCTGCGGATATTCTTCCGGATGTTCCATGGCGTCTTCCAGCATCTCGCGGTTCAGCACGTTCACGTTGAGGTGATGCGCGTTTTTCGCGAAGTAGCCATCCATGATGCTCACCAAGTTTTCCCTGCGATCCTGATCACTTGGTCCGAGCGTTTTCGGAACGATCGAGAAGGTATTCGAGATTCCGTCCATCGAATGGGTATAATCTAATTTCGATACCGAGCTCAGTGAAGCCAACGCGCCGTTGGTATCGCGACCGTGCATCGGGTTTGCTCCCGGCGCGAAAGGTACCCCTTTGGCACGACCGTCAGGCGTAGCGCCGGTTTTATTGCCATATACCACGTTGGAAGTGATGGTCAGGATACTCAGCGTTGGTTCCGCGTTTTTATAGGTTGGCAATTCTTTCAGCAAAGAATTGAAATAAATCGGAATTTCACGGGCAAATACATCCACACGGTCATCGTCGTTGCCATAGCAGGGGAATTCACCTTCGATTTTGAAATCTTTCGAAAGTCCGTTTTCATCTCTCACAACAGTAACTTTGGCATGTTTAATCGCCGAAAGCGAATCAGCCACGATGCTCAGTCCGGCAGCTCCATAAGCCAGATTGATGCGCGGGTTGGTGTCGATAAACGCCATCTGCGCTTTTTCGTAGTAATATTTGTCGTGCATGTAATGGATGATGTTCATCGAATCAGCATATACACGCGAAACCTCTGTCATCGCCAGTTTGAAGTTTTCCATTACTTCATCGAGATTCAGCACGTCCGATTTGAGTGCCGGGATACCATGCAGCACCTGTTTGCCACTGATTTCACAGCGACCTTCGTTGATGGCTAATAACAATGTTTTGGCTAAGTTACAACGCGCGCCGAAGAACTGAATCTGTTTGCCGATTTCCTGGTAAGAAACACAGCAGGCAATGCCGTAATCATCGCTGCAACGACTGCTTTGCATCAAATCGTCGTTTTCATATTGAATAGACGAAGTGTCGATAGAAACTTTCGCGCAGAATTCCTTGAATGCTTCCGGCAGACGTTGCGACCAAAGCACCGTCATGTTGGGTTCGGGCGATGGACCGAGGTTGTAAAGCGTTTGCAGGAAACGGAAAGATGTCTTGGTAACCTTGTGACGACCGTCAGTCATCGTTCCACCTATTGATTCGGTTACCCAGGTCGGGTCGCCGGCGAAAATCTCGTTGTAGGCATCCATGCGCAGGTGACGCACCATGCGGAGTTTCATCACGAACTGGTCGATGAGCTCCTGTGCATATACTTCGGTAATTTTACCGGCTTGAATATCCCTTTCGATGTAGATGTCGAGGAAAGAAGAAACGTTACCCAGCGACATAGCCGCTCCGTCCTGTTCTTTTACCGCCGCGAGGTAAGCCATGTAAACCCATTGTACGGCTTCCTGTGCCGTTTCAGCGGGACGGGTCAAATCCAAGCCATAAATACGGCCGAGTTCTTCCACTTCTTTCAGGGCTTTGATTTGCTCCGCGATTTCTTCCCGCAGGCGGATGCGCTCGTCGGTCATGGGACCGTTGAAAATCAGTTGGTCTGCCTTTTTGGCTTCAATCAGGCGGGTTGTGCCATAAAGTGCCAAACGACGATAGTCGCCGATGATGCGGCCACGGGCGTAGTTGTCGGGCAGCCCGGTTAAAATGCCCAGCGAACGGAAGGTGCGGATTTCGTTGTTGTACACATCGAACACCCCGTCGTTATGTGTTTTGGCGTATTTGGTGAAAATTTCTTTCACGATTGGTGAGATTTCCACACCATTTTCAGAACAAGCTTTTTCTACTACGGCAATACCACCATAAGGTTTCATGGCCCGTTTCAGCAGCATGTCGGTTTGTAGGCCCACGATGATTTCTTTTTCGCGGTCGATGTATCCCGCGGCATGAGAAGTAATCGTTGAAACCAGCTGGTTGTCGATTGCGCGCACCCCGTTGTTAGCACGCTCTTCTTTAATCGCATCCAAGCAAATTTGCCACAATTGTTGGGTTGTTGCCGATGCGCCACATAAAAATGAACCATCTCCGTCGTAAGGAGTAATGTTGTTGGTCACAAAATCACGTACGTTGATTTGTTCCTGCCAGAGACCTGACTTAAATTTACCCATCTAAACTAAACAATTTAATTGTTAAAACTATACCTAAAACTAATACCTAAATAACACCTTTTTTATCGAATGCAAAAGTAATAAATCTCATTTGTATGCTATATAACATAAAATGATGAGTTTTTCGGTGCAAATTTACGACGATAATAATTATTTTATGCTATTGCGAATTAAAGAAATTTTTCTATAATAAGCTGTTTTTACTTGAAAATTAGCTCCCGAGCGCAGCGAGGGAACTAAGAATCAGTAGTATTGAAAGAATCAATAACGTTATTGATTTTTTCTACCAAACACAAAAGCATGATTTGATGTTTTACGGTTACATAAAAAGAATTATAGTAACATTAAAATATTATCATCATGAAATTTGAACTTCCCGCATTACCGTACGAAACAGGCGCATTGGAGCCTGTAATTGGCAAACAAACCGTAGAATTACATTATGGCAAACATTTCCAGGCTTATATCACCAATCTGAATAACCTGATTCCGGGGACAAAATATGAAAACATGGAGTTGGTTGATATTGTAAAGAGCAGCGATGGTCCGATATTCAACAACGCCGGACAGGCGCTGAATCATAACATCTATTTCCTTTCGTTTTCACCCAACGGGGGCGGTACTCCATCAGGTAAATTAGCAGAAGCTATCAATAGTCAATTTGGTGATTTTGAAAATTTCAAAAAAGAATTCAATGCAGCTGCAGTATCCGTGTTTGGCTCGGGATGGGCATGGCTGGCTAAGGATGCCAACGGAAAATTGTCGATTGAGAAAGAACCGAATGGCAGCAACCCGGTTGTAAAAGGATTGGTTCCGCTATTGGGATTTGATGTCTGGGAGCATGCGTATTACCTGGATTACCAGAACCGCCGTCCCGACCACGTGAATGCCTTGTGGAATATCATCGACTGGAAAGCGGTGGAAAGCAGGTATTAAAAGAGATTTTTTAGCTATCTGAAAATAAATGTGTGTTTAGGTGGACAGGGGGTAATCCCTGTCCTTTTTTATTTTGTGTGTTCATTTGACCAGACCTGTCAGGTTTTTAAAACCTGACAGGTCTAAACTTTTTTTTCTGCTTACATACTTTTTTAAATATAAATGCGTTTTAGAATCAGAAACTAAAAATAACTTTTATATTGCCTATGCAAAAAACCATTACTCCGTTAAACAAAACTGATTTAAAACAAACGCCACAACAGTTAAATAACTGTTCAGACAACATGCAACCCTCAGATTCTACGCTTCAGAAAATTTTGCAGTTCGCTGCTAACTACCGGGTGCAGAAAATAAGTGATAATCAGTACATCGAAATGAATCTTAGTTAATCAAAAAAGACTCCCTGAAAAAAGGGAGTCTTTTTTTAACTAACCACTAACCACTAACCACTAACCACTTATAACATACTTTTTGATTTATTCGTACGCATAATCACGAAAAACAGCTAACTTTGTGTGGTTTTAAACAAAGAATTATGCAAAGAATTATCTCTCCTTCCATATTAGCAGCTGATTTCAGTGATTTAAAAAGTGCCTGCGAGATGATTAACCGCAGTGAGGCCGAGTGGATTCACATAGATGTGATGGATGGCGTTTTTGTGCCGAATATTTCTTTCGGGTTTCCGGTGCTGGAGGCAATCACGAAACATTGCACCAAGTTGATTGATGTCCACATTATGATTGTGCATCCGGAAAAATACGTGAAACGATTTGCTGAAGCAGGTGCGGAAATGCTGACTTTCCATTACGAAGCAGCTGAAAACCCGGGTGAAGTGATTGAACTGATTCTTCAGCAGGGTATTAAAGTGGGCATTACCATCAATCCGGATGTGCCGGTGGCTGCACTACGACCTTATATTGATAAAGTGGATATGGTGCTGTTGATGAGTGTCTTTGCAGGTTATGGCGGACAAAAATTCATCGAGGAGAGCTATGAGCGTCTAAAAGAACTCAAAAACATGATCGATGAACTGAACCCTGCCTGTATGATTCAGGTCGATGGCGGTGTATCGATTCAAAATGCCAAAAAACTTTTTGACCATGGCGCTAACGTGCTGGTTGCCGGCAGCGCCGTTTTCAATGCACCCGATCCGGTGGGGATGATCCGGGAAATGCTTTTTTAGTGAATAGCTAATAACGAATAGCTAATAGCGTTTCGTTATTCACTATTCGTTATTAGCTATTAGCTATTCGCTATTTAAATGTTTGTTTATGTCCTTCCTGCAACGTACTCCGTTTTTCAGGTTGTTGGTTTCGTTGGTGTGCGGCATTGTCGTGTTTCAATACCTGGAACTTTTCAGCCTTACCCGCTTGGTATTACTCATCATAGCGGTTTTTCTCATGTTGATTTCTTTCTTCTTTCAGCAATCGAGGCATGCTTACAGATTGCGGTGGTTGTTTGGCGCCGGTGTCGTGGTGTTGTTTTTCCTTATGGGCTATTTTATATCTGAAAGAAAACAACAGCAAACGACCTTTACGCAGCTGGATGAACAATCCCTTTTTGTGGGTAGTATAATGGAATATCCTGCCGAAAAGGAGAACTCGATAGTTTGTAAAATGCAGGTGGAGAGAAAATATGCAGGTGCGCAATTCGTAAAAATGAATTCTCCGGCATTGGTTTATGTGGCCAAAGACAGTGCTTCCTTGTGTCTGAAAAAAGGAGATGTCTTGTTATTTAGAACGGTATTTCAGCGGCCGTCGGGTGCGATAAATCCGGAGGGTTTTGATTATGCAAAGTATTTGGCGAATAAAGGTTTCCGGGTCACTGCTTATCTCAAAACACAGGAATGGCGACTGTTCGCTCACCGGGAGGAGTTTTCTTTTGCTGATTTAGCGGCCACATGCAGTCGTAAAGTGCTGAAGATGTATGAAACCCTGCACTTGCCAAAGGATCAATATGCCGTGCTGGCGGCGCTTACAATTGGATATAAAGATGCCCTGGATGCGGAGTTGCGGGAGGATTTCAGTCATTCCGGTGCGATGCATATCCTGGCGGTAAGCGGCTTGCATGTCGGGGTGATTTACCTGATTCTTCAAGCCATTTTTACATTGGTGTTCAGAAAGTCAAAATGGAAGTTTATCAGTACCGTTTTTACAGTTTGCACGCTTTGGGTATATGCTTTTATTACCGGCTTGCCCCCTTCGGTAGTACGGGCTGCGACGATGTTCTCTCTGGTTGCGGTAGGGCTTTCTCTTGAACGCAAATCCCAGATATACAATACAATATCAGTTTCTGCTTTCGTGATTTTGCTGTATGACCCGAATCTTTTGTTCGACATAGGATTTCAACTGAGTTATTGCGCTGTGATTGGCATTGTGTGGTTTCAGCCAAAAATCAGTTCGCTAATATATGTGAAACAGAAAGGCCTGAAATGGTGGTGGGACCTCACGGCTGTTTCATTGGCAGCGCAGATCGCGACACTGCCGCTCGCGTTGTATTATTTCCATCAGTTCCCGAATTATTTTCTGTTGGCCAACTATATCGCCATTCCATTATCTACTCTGATTATCTACCTTGCTGTTGCATTTATCATCTTATTTCCTGTGTCGTGGCTGGCGTTTATCCCGGGATTTTTATTGAAATCTATGTTGTGGTTGTTGAATACTTCCGTTGGTTATATACATGATTTGCCACATGCAATTTCAATCTGTTATCTGAATTTTTTTCAGTTGATTTTACTTTTTGCTGTGCTTGTTTTCTTCTCCTTTTATTTGGAAAATAAAAAATACCTATCCTTGATGGCAACCTTGTGTGTCTTGCTGATTTTCGTGTTAAGTCATGTTTCTGTGCATCATCAGACGCTTCAGTTGAATCAGTTGGTGGTTTATGCCGATCGAAAATACACGCATGTGGATGTGATATCGCGGTATCATCATCGGGTGTTTACAACTGATTCTACGGCGGCATCCATGTCGGCCTCGAATTATTGGAAAAGCATGAAATTGCATGGCCCAGCATTTGAGATGCTTAACTCAAGCTGCTTTTTTGTTTTTCAGGGAAAGAAAATACTGATACTGACCGATAATCTGTTGCACCGCAAAACAACAAATATCCCTATCGAGACTGATTTTCTGATTATCGGAAATGGATTGAAACCCCGTGCCGCAGAATTATTAAGTTGCGTGTTGCCCAAAATCTGCATCACAAATCAGGGTATATCTTCGTGGTATGTTAATCAGTTAAAAACAATTTGTCGTGAGAAAGGGATAAGATTTTATTCCATAGCAGAGCAAGGTGCATTCATATATGACTTTAAACAAGTCACTCCCTGAATCTATATCATATTTTTTTGTTATTTTTGTCCCCGTTATAAAACCAAGCCGATGATATCAAAAATTATTGCAGAAGAACTGGTTCACAAAGCCAAAAAAGCGATTGATGAAGCAGATAAAATAGCCATCGTGGTGCATGTTGGTCCGGATGGAGATGCCATGGGTGCCTCACTGGGGATGTGGCATTACCTGATGACGCAGGGTAAGTCGCCGGTCGTGATTGTACCGACAGCCTTCCCCGATTTTTATGCCTGGATGCCCGGTGCTGCTGAAGTGATTGTCTTTGAAAATGATATTGAAACAGCAACGGAGCAATTGCAGGAAGCAGAATTGATTCTGGCACTTGATTTCAATGTCCCTAAACGCATGGGTGGCATGTCGGATGTGGTGTTGGAGACATCAGCAAAAAAAATCATCATCGACCACCATCTACATCCGGGAGATTTTGCGGATATCGTAATATCTTATCCTAAAATATCTTCCACCAGTGAGTTGATTTTCAGATTGATTTGCCGGATGGGACATTTCTCGGAGATCAACCTGGCTTGTGCGGAGTGTATTTATACCGGCATGATGTCGGATACGGGTGGTTTCACTTATAACTCGAACGATCAGGAGATTTACATCATCATTGCCGAACTGATTAAGTTGGGTGTAAATAAAGACGATATCTACCGGAAAGTGTTCAATACCTATTCCGAACATCGTTTGCGACTGATGGGGTATTGTTTGTACCAAAAAATGAAAGTGTATCCCGAGTATAAAGCGGCGTTGATAACGCTCACGGCTGCTGAAATGGAGCAGTTTAGGTTCGTAAACGGAGATTCCGAAGGTTTTGTGAATATACCGCTTTCAATGGCCGGTGTTGATTTCTCTGTTTTCATGCGGGAGGATTCGGATAAAATAAAGGTGTCGTTGCGTTCGCAGGGAACGTTCCCGACCAACAAATTCTCAGGTGATGTTTTTAACGGCGGCGGTCACTTGAATGCCTCCGGAGGAGAATACTACGGTACCATAGAGGATGCCGTGAAGTTGTTTGAAGAAGCGCTGCCGGGGTATAA
Source organism: Bacteroidota bacterium (assembly GCA_022708505.1). Lineage (GTDB taxonomy): Bacteria > Bacteroidota > Bacteroidia > Bacteroidales > Paludibacteraceae > Paludibacter. The sequence continues at coordinate 10,233 of JAKIYP010000042.1, read as the reverse complement.
GGATTTTTTAAATTAAGATATTCAGTTTAAAACAAATGAAATATATCATTATTCTTGGCGACGGCATGTCGGATGAACCTATTCCGGCATTGGGAAACAAAACTCCCTTGCAGGTTGCCAACAAACCAAACATAGATAAAATAGCGGCATTGGGACGATGTGGCATGCTGCATACCATTCCGGCCGGATATGCGCCCGGAAGTGAGATTGCCAACATGAGCGTGATGGGATACAATGTGCCTGAAGTGTTCGAGGGAAGAGGTTCGCTGGAGGCGGCGAGTATGGGTGTCGATATCGCGCAGGACGAAATGGCCATGCGTTGTAACCTCATTTGTATCGAAAATGGAATAATAAAGAATCACTCTGCCGGCCACATCAGCAATGAAGAAGCCGAAGAACTGATTCTTTTTTTGCAACAGGAACTGGGTAACGAGCTTGTCAGTTTTTATCCGGGTGTTTCTTACCGCCATTTATTAAAAGTAAAAGGTGGCAACAAGAAGCTGAAATGTACCCCGCCGCATGATGTGCCGGGTACGCCATCAGCCGATGTGATGATAAAAGCTGTTGATGCTGAAGCTAATGAAACAGCTGATTTGTTGAATGACTTGATTTTGCGGTCACAGGCTTTGTTAGAAAATCATCCGGTGAACCTGAAACGTGCTGCGGAAGGAAAAGACAAAGCCAACAGCATCTGGCCGTGGTCGCCGGGTTATAAACCGGCCATGAAAACCTTGCAGGAACTGTATGGTATCAAAAGCGGGACTGTAATTTCAGCGGTAGATTTAATTCGTGGTATCGGTGTTTACGCCGGATTAAAAGTGGTGTTGGTGGAAGGTGCGACAGGCTTGTACAATACGAATTACGAAGGTAAGGCTGAGGCTGCCATCGAAGCGTTGAAAACCGACGATTTTGTGTATCTGCATATCGAAGCCAGTGATGAAGCCGGACATGAAGGGGATGTTGACTTGAAAATCAAGACCATCGAATACTTAGACCATCGAATTGTAAAGCCGGTTTTTGAAGCGGTTTCGAAATGGGATGAACCGGTGACAATAGCCATTTTACCCGATCATCCGACTCCCTGTGCCTTGCGTACGCATACCATGGATCCGGTGCCGTTTATCATTTATCGTCCGGGTGAAACAGGGGATGAGGTACAGGTGTATGATGAGTTTGCTTGCCGGAAAGGTAGTTATGGCGAGTTAAGAGAGATGGAGTTTATGCAGCATTTTATGCTTGACAAATAATCATGTCGATTAAAAATGAATACGGAACAATCACCACACAGGGAATCAAATATGCCGGTTCCAAGCTGAAGATTATTCCGTATATCATAGAGATTGCATCTTCTTTGAAAGGAGTGAAAAGCGTACTCGACGGGTTCAGCGGAACCACCAGGGTATCGCAGGCTTTTGCCCAAATGGGTTATGATACCACTTCCAACGATTTGGCTGTGTGGTCGGAAGTGTTTGCCACCTGTTACCTGAAAGCGAATAAGCCGGTGGCGTATTACCAGGAAATTATAGATGAACTGAACGCGCTGAAGGGATTCGATGGTTGGTTTACCGAGCATTACGGTGGAGATGAAGCAAGCTCAAAAAAGCCTTTTCAGCTGAAGAACACGCGGAAATTAGACGCGATCAGGTGCGCAATTGATCAATTGCAGCTTGCATGGGATGATAAATGCGTGTTGTTGACCAGCCTGATGCTCGCGTTGGATAAGGTTGACAGTACGCTCGGGCATTATGTAGCCTATTTGTCGAAATGGTCGCCGCGGTCGTATAAGGACTTGGTGCTGCAAGTCCCAAAGCGTTATGAGTTGAAAGGAAACAACCGGGTATTGCGGGGGGATGTGTTTGATGCCATCCGGCAGGAAGCGTATGATTTTGTGTATTTTGATCCGCCTTATGGTTCTAACAATGGTAAAATGCCATCGAGCCGGGTGAGATACCAGTCGTATTATCATTTCTGGACATCAGTAATTCAGCATGATGAAGCCGAACTGTTTGGAAAAGCGAACCGGAGAGAGGATACCCGCGACCGGACTGCGGTTTCGGTATTTGAAGAATTTAAAAAAGATGAACAGGATAAGTTTATCGCGCTCGAAGCGTTGAAAAGGTTAATTGATGAAACGCGGTCGCGTTACGTGTTGCTGTCGTACAGTTCAGGAGGTAAAGCCTCCAAAGCAGAATTGTCGGACATCATCACCTCATCGGGTAAACTTATCAAAGCCATCGAGATAGATTATAAAAAAAACGTGATGGGAAACATGCGCTGGACAAACGAATGGGTGAATAGCGATGGGAAGTATCATGAGTATTTGTTCCTAATGGAGAAAAAGAGGTTTTAGCGAATAGCTAATAACGAATAGCTAATAGCGAAAAATCTATTAGTGACGAATGTTATAAAATTTTATCAATCAAAACTATTAGCTATTCGTTATTAGCTATTCACTATCAATTACATAATTATAAAATGAAATATTACAGTACCAACAAAAAAGTAACCGGCGTTTCGCTGAGTGATGTGGTAATCAAAGGATTGGCCGAGGATAAGGGGCTTTTTATGCCGAATGAGATTCCGGTGTTGCCTGAAAAGTTTTATCAGAATATTGATAAGATGTCGTTTCAGGATATGGCCTACTCGGTAGCCTACATGCTTCTCGGAGAGGATGTACACGCCAATGTGTTGCGGATGATCGTGAACGATACGCTGAGTTTTGATGTGCCTTTGGTGAAGGTTACGGATGACATTTACAGCCTGGAGTTGTTTCACGGTCCGACACTCGCTTTTAAAGACGTGGGCGCCCGGTTTATGTCGCGCATGCTGAGTTATTTTATTCAGCAAAACGGAGACAACAAGAAACAGGTGAATGTGCTGGTCGCGACTTCCGGAGATACCGGCAGTGCTGTTGCCAATGGTTTTCTGGGTGTGGAAGGCATCCATGTGTATGTATTGTATCCCAAGGGATTGGTAAGCCCGATTCAGGAATGCCAGTTTACAACGCTCGGACAAAACATCACCGCGTTAGAAGTTGACGGTACTTTCGATGATTGTCAGGCGCTTGTGAAATCAGCTTTCATGGATGCGGAGTTAAACGCGAAGATGAAACTGACTTCGGCCAATTCGATTAATGTGGCCCGTTTTATCCCGCAGGCTTTTTATTATTTCTATGCCTATGCCCAGTTGAAAAAGATTTCGGAGGAGGCTGCTGCTGACATGGTGGTTTGTGTACCGAGTGGAAACTTCGGTAACATCACGGCCGGGTTGATAGCCAAAAGGATGGGATTACCCATCAAACGTTTTATTGCTGCAAATAATAAAAACGATATTTTCCTGGAATATCTGAATACCGGCAAATACAATCCGCGCCCTTCGGTTGCTACACTGGCGAATGCCATGGACGTAGGCGACCCGAGCAATTTTGCCCGTATCTTAGATTTATACCGGCATAATCACGAAGCGATTTCAGCTGAAATCAGTGGATTCAGGTATACCGACGAACAAATTACCGAAACGGTTAAAGTCTGTAAAAAGGAAACCGGTTACTTGCTTGATCCTCACGGGGCTTGTGGTTATCAGGCTCTGAAGGATGGTTTGGAGCCCGGAGAGACTGGTGTCTTCCTTGAAACGGCCCATCCGGCCAAGTTCCTGGATACCGTCCAAAACATCATCGGTGAAAAAATTGAAATTCCTGAAAAATTACAGGAATTTATGAAAGGCGAAAAACAAAGCCAACCCATGTCAAAAAACTTTGAGGACTTCAAATCGTATTTACTAACCACTATCCACTAACCACTATCAATTAAACAACCATGTTCTCAGGAATCATAGAAGAAGCCGCCAAAGTTATTGCTTTGCGCAAAGAGCAGGAAAACCTGCACCTCACGATGGAATGTACCTTTGTCGATGAACTGAAAATCGATCAAAGTGTGGCGCATAACGGTGTTTGTCTCACCGTAGTGGAGAAAACGGATACAACCTACACGGTAACTGCCATCAAAGAAACACTCGACCGGACTAACCTGGGCTTGCTGGAAATTGGCAGCAAAGTGAATTTGGAACGTAGTATGCTGATGAATGGTCGGCTCGATGGCCATATTGTACAGGGACATGTCGATCAGACTGCCATTTGCACCGAGGTAAAAGAAGCCGATGGAAGCTGGTATTTTACTTTTGAATATCAATTTGATAAAGAGATGGCTAAGAGGGGCTATATGACTGTGGATAAAGGTTCGGTTACTGTGAATGGAGTGAGTTTGACAGTTTGTAATCCCACCAACAATACATTTCAGGTAGCCATTATTCCTTATACATACGAACACACCAATTTTCATCAGATTAAACCAGGTACAGTGGTAAACCTTGAATTCGACATCATCGGGAAATACGTGAGTAGAATGATGTCATTTCAATAACGAATTCAAAAACTTGTTTTTTCTTAAAAAACAGGTTCGATCAAACTTATTTCAATGTGTATTGTTTATAATGAAAGCAATACACATTGTTGTTTTAGAGAAGATGTTAAAGAAGTATATAAACGAGTCATTTTTCAATCCTATTCTCCACGTATTGCCAATATTGACATTTCTGTTGGCAGAAGACTTCTACGGAGTTACGAAAGCATGGATTATTTCTTTCCCGCTGACCATCCTGATGGTTGGTTATGTGCTCGTTTTATATAAATCCATTCTGCCCTGGTATCTTGTTTCGGTTACCGTTTACTTTATTGTCGGGGTGATAGTTACTTTCATTTTGTTGAATGATGTCCCGTTGCCCTATCATGTTGTGATGGGTGAATTGGTCGCGTTGGGTTTTATGCTGCTACTCCTGGCCTTCAGGAAAGCTATTTACAGATTGGTTGTTTCCATCTCGAGTAAAAAAATATCGATGGAGAACAACCTGAATGAACTGATACGAACAACCAATACCTTCTCGGTGTTATTTGCCCTTTTTTCGCTGGCATACGTATGTGTGTATCTTTTTATTTTCAGCCATAAGTCAGCTGCACTTACTTTTGTTTATCAGGCTTATACTGCCTTAATTGTCGTGGTGAGTCTGTATGAAACCATTCGTGTGATGGCAGTCAGGGGAAATCTCCTGAAAGAAGAATGGTTGCCCATAGTAAATGAATACGGTCAGGAAATTGGCTCGACCAACTACCAGACCAGTATGGGCAACGACCGGCAAAAATACCTGCATCCGGTGGTCAGGGTCATTGTATTGGAAGGCAACCGGGTTTTCCTGAAGAAAAATTCCTGTAAAGATGACGTCTATCCCGATCAATGGGATAATGCCATCTGTACGCATGTCAGGTTGAAAGAAACGGTTGACCAGTGTTTAAAAAGAGCGACAACCGAGACCTGTGGGTTGACAGACCTAAATCCGGTTTTCTTAGCGAATTACCGCATTGAGAACAGTTGTGAACACCAGTATGTACATCTCTTTATTTCCTGTTGTCCTACCGAAGAAAAACGGATTGTTGATACCAACAGTCAGGTGAAATGGTGGACAATTCAGCAAATAAATGCCGAACTGGAATCCGGAATTTTCACGCAAAATTTCCTGAAGGAATACGAGTTGTTGATCAGGAGCGGACTGATTGATACCGGTAGATGCCAGTGCGATTGCAAGTTGCGGGATGAATTGATCAACCCACCTCCCCCATCTGTTTCCTGAATATCTTAGCCGCCTTGCTGTAATCAATTTTACCGCAGGGGCCCGAAATACAACCTCCCTCACAGGCCATCACTTCAATGAAATTGCCGGGAGCTTTTCCTTTGGCATAGGCGCGCAGCAAAGCTACATTCTTTTTGTGCAGGTCTGAAACCTGTACAGGTTTTACAGCCAGATTCGGATACAGCTGTTGTACAGCAGCTATAACGCCGCCGGCACGGGCAAAACCTCTTCCGGCCATGGGTGCTGTTTCTCCTGTGCTTGCTGTTGTTTCGATGTTAATACCCAAGCCTGTAAACAGGCAATCGATTTCTTCAAAAGTCAACACATAATCAATGTCGGGGTTATCCATTACTTCTTTGCGTTTGCTGACACAGGGACCGATGAATACAATTTTGGCATCAGGATAGGTTGATTTGACCAGCTCTACCGTATAGTACATGGGTGAAGCAGTATGGGAAACAAATGGCTTCATTTCCGGAATGTGCTTGTTGACCAGTTCAACATAACTGGTGCAACAGGAGGTGGTCATGAATTGCTGACCGGATTCCAGTTTTTCCTGTAGCTCCTGTCCTTCTCTTTTGGTTGTTTCCATTGCTCCGAATGCTACTTCTATAGCTTCGGTAAAACCGATTCTCTTGATTGCTGCGGCTATGTCGTGGATGGGATGATCGAATTGCGACATGATAGAGGGAGCCATGATGGCCACAATTTGTTCTCCTGTTTTGATGGATGAAAGTACATCGAACAACTGTGAAACCTCGTATATGGATCCGAATGGACAGGCATTTACACATTTCCCGCAATAAATACATTTGTCTTCGTCGATATGTTCGATGCCGTTTTCATCTTTCTGTATCGCCTTTACTGGACAGGCTTCTTCGCAGGGAACCGGTATGTATACAATCGAATGATAGGGACAGGCTTCTTTGCATATTCCGCAATTGACACATTTTACATGGTCGATGTATGCCTGCCCGTTTTCCAGGAAGGAGATTGCATCTTTGGGACAGTTCATGTAACAGGGGCGTCCCACGCAACCTTTGCAGAGGTTGGTGACTACATAGTTGGTCTTCACGCAGGCAGTACAAGCTTCATCAACTACTGTCAGAATGGTTTTCTTGGTTTCAGTACGCTCCAGCGCTCCCTTTGCATAAGTCGAAAGGGGTGTAAATTCGTCTTCTTCTTCGTCAATAGCATAACCCAGGATAGGGAGCATTTTGTATTTTAGAATCGCTCTTTCTTTGTAAATACAGCACCTGCCTCTTGCTTTTGCGTTCTTGGGTTTCATGTCGACCGGCAGTCTGTCGATATCTTCGACCAACCGGTTTTCATTGAAAAGGGTGATTAATTTCGCCATTAAATCCCGGCGGATAATCATTGTGTTGTTAACAAACGCCATTGCTTGTTGTTTTTTGTTTGATGCTGCAAAATTACAATAATGTTTTTAATTAAAGAAATATTTCCGTAATTAAATTGATGATTCGTTCTAAATAGAATAATCTTTCATTAGCTTTATAGCGGAGTTTTAATTATTTGACATCAAATTGTTTTTTCAGAAAAATATTTATCTTTGTTCCATTCAATACCAAAAAACACAATCAGATGGAAACATTACATTTTGCAGAGTTAATACATGCTCAGGCTAAGAAATATGGAGGAAAAGTCGCGTTGAATCATCGGGAGAATCTGACGGATGAATGGAACCGGATTACCTGGACGTCTTTCTCTGAGCAGGTTATGGCTATTTCCAAGGCTTTGTATGAGCTGGGTGTGAATGAAGGTGATAGGGTAGGGCAGTTTTCTAACAACATGGCTGAAAACCTGATTGTTGATTATGGTCTTTTCTCAAACCGCGCTATCGTGGTGCCGATGTATGCTACTTCGACCGCTCCTCAGGTAGAGTTTATCGTTAACGATTCTGAAATTGCCATCCTATTCGTGGGAGATCAGTTGCAATACGACATTGCGGTTGAGGTAAGGGAGCAGAGTCGTTTTCTGAAGAAAATTATTGTGTTCGACCGGAAAGTTGCATTGAAAGAGGATGGTTCAATGTATTTTGACGAATTGCTCAGACAGGGTAAGGCTTCGAACCGCCATTTTGAAGTTCAAAACAGGATGCAGGAAGCTGTGGATGCAGATTTGGCCTGTATTCTTTATACTTCAGGAACAACCGGGAATCCTAAAGGTGTGATGATGCCGCATTCCTGTTTGAATGAAGCGGTACGGGTGCACGCTGTCCGCATTCCGGAAATTAACGAGCATCAGACCTCTATTGCGTTTCTTCCACTATCACACGTTTTTGAACGGATGTGGTGTTATCTCTGTATTGCCAGGGGAGTTGAAATCTATATCAACCTGCGTCCCATTGAAATTACGGATGCCATTAAACAGGTGCGCCCAACCATGATGTGTGCGGTGCCCCGTTTCTGGGAAAAGGTTTATGCTGCGGTGCAGGATAGCATTTCAAAGATGTCTCCATTCAAGCAAGGGATAGTTACCTGGGCGTTGGCTACAGGGAAGAAATATAATATCGATTATCTACGGTTGGGTAAGGTTCCTCCGGCAGCATTAAAACTTAAATATTTCATCGCTGATAAACTGATTTATTCGAAAGTAAAGAAAACGATTGGTATTGAACAGTCGGTGTTGTTTCCTGTGGCAGGAGCAAAATTATCCGACGAGATCAATATCTTTCTGCGTAGTATGGGCATTCCCATTGTGTATGGTTACGGGCTGACAGAAACAACGGCTTCCGTAAGTTTCTTCGATCATACCGGTTACGAGTTCGGCACCGTTGGTAAGATTATCCCTGATTTGGAGGTGAAAATCGGTGCTGATAATGAAATTATGGTGAAAGGTAAGACTGTTTTTCCCGGATATTATAAGAATCCGGAAGCCAATGAAGCTGCTTTCACAGAAGATGGTTTCTTTAAGACCGGAGATGCCGGTTATATCAGAGGTGAAAGTATCATCCTGACCGACCGTATTAAAGATTTGTTTAAAACATCTTACGGAAAATACATTGCTCCTCAGGAAATAGAAACCCGGCTGATTCTGGATAAATGCATCGAACAGGTGGCAGTTATCGGAGATGAAAAGCCTTACGTAACTGCGATTATTGCACCCTCCATCCCTGATTTGGAGTTGTATGCGGAGAAAAACAATATCAAATATAGTGATGTTGAGGCATTGTTGTCGCATCCCGAAATATACAAATACATGGAGCAGCGGATTTTGCGCATGCAGGCGGGCATGGCCAATCACGAGCTGGTTAAAAAGTTCGCGCTCATTACGAAACCTTTCAGCATACAGGGAGGCGAACTTACCAATACTCTCAAGCTGAAAAGAGCTGTTATATTACAGCGCTACAAGGTGCAGATTGACGAGATGTATGTTTAATAGCATGTTTTTCTGAGTTTCTGTTAGGTTTGGTAGTGTGAGTTTGTGTTTTATAACATATTTTATTATCTTTGTGCCGGAAATGAAGGACTTACAGTCCGGATAATAATTATAACTTATGAAAAAAGAAGAAATCGGTAACAATGCAGGTCTGGTATGGCAGGCATTGCAAAACGGCGAAATGGAAGTTAAAGCCGTGAAAAAAGCGACTAAATTGACTGAGAAAGACCTGAACCTGGCACTCGGTTGGTTGGCACGCGAAGGGAAAGTGAACTTCAACGAAGTTGAAAAGGAGCTATTCGTTAGCCTGGCTTAACGAAAAGAAGAAATTGAGAAAGAGAGCGGAAAATCATATTTTCCGCTCTCTTTTTGGTTGGATATTGATATATAGTAGAGCAACAGACTAATCGGAGATGATGATTCTGTTTGCTTTTGTATAGATTTCTTTCTCTGTCTTCTTTATGCTGGCACGGTAGAAATAAATGCCGGCATGCAATTTTTGTCCACCGTTTGCTGTTAAATCCCATGTTATTCTATTTTGTCCTGAAGCCGAAATGGAGCAAACATCTCTTCCCGATAAATCGAAAATGTTGATTGTGCAACTCACAATCTCATGATCCGGGTTGATGACAAAATATGTCTGTTCCTTTGCCGGGTTGGGGTAGTTTGTTACGGTGATGTCTGATGAGGTATGACTTGCATCCGGTAGCGTAATTCCCGCGGTATTACTGATGCCACCGATCATAAACTCTTCAAAGTAACCTTGTGCCTCGTGGTCATTTGCGTCATCACGCGCATAGAAGTTAATTCTTCCGTATCCATATTCTTCATGAATATCTTTTGGTAGTTGGAGGGTGTATGAGAAATCTCCGTTTACAACAGGGATGGCTTCAGTATGCAAAATAATGGGACGGTCGTTGTACGCAAAAGCTTTTTCGTTTTGAAAATTGCTGTTTCTCAAGGTGGTGATAGTTTGTGCTTTACCGTATAAGCTAATAGATACTGTTCCGTTAAAATCAGTTATTTTGTCACTAGTGTCCCGTTAAAAGTCATTGATATTGAATAACATAGGATATTTCTCGGAAATTCGCTCATTGACAGATTTATTAAATATCTCATTTATAGGCATTTTCTCAAAAAGGGTTAATCCTAATG
>JAKIYP010000115.1 GCA_022708505.1 Bacteroidota bacterium | reverse complement strand
TCTTTACGAATTGCCCCCTCGTTGATTTCGTACAAATTGCTGTTCCAAAACAACAATTCATCATCTTGAAAAACAAAAATGGCTATTTCTTGTTTTAACTGAGAGCAAAGGTTCAGCAGAGTTTCGTCAGAAAAATCATCATTATTTACGATTTGCGTTATCAGGTCATCAGATTTTTCAATGGTATGAAAAACGGTCTCCTGAAATTTTTTAACAGAAAAAGATGGGACAGAGGCATGATGATTCCAACATTCAAAAGCCAAGCCCGCGATTGTAAATATCACGAACGCAAGACAAAGGATTTTATATGGTTTCTTCAGCTGCATTGTAAATGGCATGTGAGCTTAATTTGAAACCACAAAGCTAATGAAAAAATAGAGAAGTTGGTGGAAATGAAATAGGGTGTTGATAATAAACACATGGGTCAAATAGATGAGATATTTGACCCATGTGAGATGTGATAATCTAAGAATACAGTTTATTATTCTACTCTTTCATAAGTGTACACATAGTTTTCATACCAATCACTACCAGAACGAATCACTTTTTTAACCCTCCCGTCTTCATAGAATTCAAATGATATGGCAGAGAAGCTTTCACTATCAGACCATTGTACTTTTGTGTTCAGATTCTTACAGGCTTTCCCGAATAATCCGGTATGTACCTGCCAGTCGTTGATAAAACTATCATTGAATACTTGATGTATCTTTCCGGTATTCTCACCACTTGCAAAAGTGAAGTTTTTCACTCGGTCTCCTCTGGTAAAAGCCGTTATGTTACCATTAAGGATAGTAAAAGTGGATTTAAGTTCCGGTGTGCCGTAGTCCTCATACACTTTTGTCATCAAACCGTCGGCATCGTAGTCAAAAGTTACATTGCCGCCGTCACCCCAGATATTTTCGACTTTAGAGACATAACCAGCTGCATTCAGTATCCAGGTTTTGTTTTTTTCGGTTTCTTCTCGGATGATTTGTACTTTTCCAGTTTGACTCCAGTCGAGATTAAACTCATCCGTATAATCTTCACCGGTTTCTACTACCTTGCTGACCCGCCCCTGAGTATCGTATGTGTATGTATAACCGGTACTACCCGGGCCATCACCCCAATCATATTCAAATGTCATGGATTTAATGCGCATTTCTTGCGTTCCATTCTTATCATCATCAATAGGATCTTTTTTTTCACAAGAGCTGAAACTGATTACACTCACACAGGCTATTATGAACAGCCAATAAAAATTTTTCTTCATGATTTAAAATATTAAAAAGTTTGACAATAAAGATAAAGATATATTTAATTTAAATTAGTTTCCTCCTGATGTAATAATGAATGAAAGCCCCAAAATAAACAATAAGAACATCAAAACTAACAAGATGTTGATTTGTTTGTTGGAACCTTTGAACTCTCTCCATACAAAAACTCCCCAAATGGCAGCTATCATGGGTGCTCCCTGTCCTAATGCATAGGAAATTGCTGCTCCTGCTTTACCTGCTGCTATATAGCTCAATGATGTTCCTAATGCCCAAATCAGACCTCCCAACACACCAACTAAATGAGTCTTAAAATTACCGTTGAAGTAAGCTGCATAGGTTGTCGGTTCTCCATCGAAGGGTTTTTTCATCACCAATGTGTTAAACAGGAAGTTGCTGACGAAAATACCTACTGAGAAAATAAAAAATGCTGAATAAGGAGTCATCATTCCTATTTCAGGAAATTCAAAATTATTTAAATCCATTGCAGCAGCAACAAACCGATAGAAAAATGCCATGAGTACTCCGGCAAATACTGCCAGCCAGATACCTTTTTTGTTTGAGTTTACGAACCCATTTTTCTTTATTTTTCCAGCGGCTATCCCATTAAAAATTACTGCAAGCATAACCAATGTTACGCCAATAAAAAGCAACAAAGGATCACCTTTAGGTGTAGAGAAATAATTAACAAATACACCCAATACCAGTGCTATTCCAACGCCCAGTGGAAATGCAACAGCCATCCCTGCTAAAGATACTGATGCCGCAAGCAATATATTGGCAGCATTAAATACTATTCCTCCAAGAAATGCACTACCGATATTGGATAATTCAGCTTGTTTTAGATCGGGTATAAAGGAACGCCCGCCTTCCCCAAAGCTACCAAGTGTAAAGCCAAGTATCAGACTGAACAATAATATTCCAATCACATAATCCCAATAAAACAACTCATAACGCCAAGTTTTGGATGCAAGCTTCTGTGTGTTTCCCCACGAGCCCCAACAAAACATGGTAATTATGCAGAGTAATACTGCAAGTGAATAACTGTTGACAATGAACATAATTTTGTCTTTTTAGGTGAGTAAATATTTAATTATGAAATTTTTTACTGATATATTTCATTGTCGGGATAAACCCCGACTTTAAAAATTCAAATGTGTTTTTGTGCTCTCTGACGCGATACTCATGGTTATAACCGTTTTCTCTAAGATAAATATGCATATAACCATTACCCGGATAGGATTTGCCTGTGGGAGGTGTGTCAATATACAACCACATTCTATCTCTTATATTGGGTTTTTTCGTCATCAAGGCTGCGATTTCATTTTCGTTTAGTTTTATATCGGCAGCTGTCAGAATTTCTGCAGTAAATTGCAATGAATTGAATGATTGTTTTACTACTGAGCTACCGTTACAATGGTAAACCCACAAAGAACGAAAGCGCCAACCCGGGCGTGCACGGCCTGTTTTTTCCATTCGGGGGATGATATACTCCAATAATTTACCGGCATTTTTCGCAGGAACAAAACAAAAGATTACCGGAGGAAAACCTTCCTTACGCATATTTCCCTGATACAAATTCATTAAACCGGCTTGTTCTTCGTCCGTTAAGTCTGCCACAAAATAAACGACAGGATACAAACGGGATGATTCTTGCAGGTTTTCCGGATATATAACCCTGTATGAAATTTCACCTTCACGCTTTTCCAGTGCTTTCATATTTTTCGGTAAAGCATGTTTCGTTTTTATTTCTTTTGTATCAACTTTGTATTCAATGTTCCGGAAACGTGTATCGGCAAAGCGGAATGCTTCCGGCAGAGCATTTCTCCAGAAACCGAATTCATGTCCGCCTTCTTTCACATTGTACAGGTGAGGAACTCCTTTTTTCAACATCGTTATATGCAGAAATTCGTTACTGCGGCATAAGGTGTTTTCTTTGTCTCCGTTCTCCATGTAAAAAGCCACTTTTTTAAGCTCATCAACACTTTTATTTTCAATCAGATAAAAAGGAGAATTGGCTTTATAATAATCAGTTATGCGCGCATCTCCCGACTCTCCCACTCCACCGAAGATCCTACCCCATTGTTCATTCCACCCGTCCGGATGTTCATTGACATACTGTTCGTCGGTACGAATAGAAGCGCTAAGCGGAATGCTGACACCAAATACATCCGGATATTTCACCGGCAATACAAACGCTCCGAAACCGCCCATTGAATATCCGGTCACTGCGCGTTGTGATGCTTCGGGAATGGTTTTGTAAACAGAATCAATATAGGGAACGAGCTCCTCAATAAACATCTGCTGATAATTGAATGTGCCATCGTAAAAGTCGGTATAGTAAGACCTGAAACCTTGTGGCATGACACAAATAAAAGGTTTGATATCTTTTTTATCAGTCATGTAATCGAGGATGGAAGCAACCTGACCGTATTCCAGCCAGGAAGACTCGTTATCGCCCAGTCCGTGTAACATATACATTACCGGATAAGATTTCCCGGATTGGTGATAATCCTTGGGAAGTACAATGGAATAACGTATTTCCCTGTCAAGTATCCTGCTTTTGAATGACAGGCTTTCCTGTATACGATAGCTTTGTGCTGTGAGCTGAAATGCCAGCAAAAAGACAAGATGCAACAATATTTGACGATTCCTGTACATATTTACAATGTCTTATTAAGCATTAAACCAAGATAAACGATGCTGTTATTTAATCCGTGCATAAATGCATTAAAACTATCTTTCCCATTTCTGACACGGTACTGATGATTAATATTTTGCTTACGGCAATCCGAATACAAACCCTGTACAATTGAATAGCTTTGAGATTCATCCGTCGTATCGAGGTAAATAAATCCGACCTCCGGGATATTGGTAACCGAATCGACAAATGGCTGATAAAGAAACAGCGATTCAAATAATTCCGGATAATCCGACACCGTATGATACGCTACTGACGCTCCCGAAAAGTTAGCCAGTAACAGTCTCCCCTGTTTTTGCTTCTTCGTACGGTACCCATTATCCACAAAAGCGCTTAGCTCAACAAGATTTGATGGAGTTTTAAACTCATTTGCATCTGCTTCAACTAAGATAAACTGTTTTTCCCGTTGAAGAGAGTCAAGCGAGGACATTATGTTTTTTGTTTCATCAAGTCTGTTTTGGAGGGTATGATGCATGAAATACATAACCGGATAAGTTGCTGACGAAGTTGAATATCCCGACGGTAAAACGACATTCAGTGTTTTACCATTAAAATTAAGCTGTTCTATATTTCCCGAAAATCCGGTAGAAAGATTGAAAGCAGGGTCATCAGCATAAGCAACTCCATCAAAGTTGGTTTGTATAAACATCAATGCTTCCCGCATGGCTTTCAGCCAGTAATCCCAGGTGTGTGCACCGTT
>JAKIYP010000041.1 GCA_022708505.1 Bacteroidota bacterium | reverse complement strand
GCTTGGTTGAGACAGGCCTATTTAGTTCCTTATAACCTGGATTTTCGCTACCGGATGGAAGATGTGGGTTCGGACATGGATTATAACTTAGTGCCGACCTCTTTCGAAAAAGCTCAACAAATGGCCAAGTTAGTCAAATATCTGTGGTTCGATGTTTATGGAACAGTTGTGAGCCCTGAATTTTTAAAGGAAAACGGTCCGCGCATCATCCACCTGATTGGTTCGCCTGCCTACAATCCCATTTCGGGCACTATGTTACTCGGGACTGCTGAAGGCGGATTAAAAGTAACGTTGTTCCGTTGCAATGAATTGGATCCGACCGATGTGGATTTGCTCAATGAATACTATTTCAAGACCATGCACCACGAGTTTGCGCATATCCTGCATCAGAAAAGAAATTACCCGGTTGAGTTCGGATTGATTTCTCAGGGGAAATACAATCCCTTAGGCTGGCAATATAAAACCGACTCCGAAGCAGCTACTTTGGGTTTCGTATCTCCTTATGCAGGCAGTCAGAACCGCGAAGATTTCGTGGAAATTATTGCCAATTACTTAGTGAAAAGTGATACGCAATGGAGCGATATTTTAGAGTTAGCCTCACAACCGGGAATTGATATGTCTGGTGATACCATTCCCGATGATGGTATCAACGGGCAGGCGATTATCCTCCAAAAGCTGGAAATGGCTAAGAAATGGCTGAAAGATTCGTGGGAAATCGAGATCGATTCTTTGCGTGCTGAAATCATCCAAAGACAATTGAATATTAATGAAGTGCTGAATTAACATGAAACGTATGAAAACGTCAAAATACATAGCATATATTGTACTTTTTATATGGCTGGGCCTCCTGCCCGCTTGTCGCAATGAAGAAGCGGATATTTTTTCAGCCTCGCCGGCGGAAAGACTGAACAAAGCCATCAGCGATTATCAGATCATACTGACTAATGCTGAAAATGGTTGGGAGATGGATTATTTCGCGAATGAGGTAAGTCCGGGTTATACCCTGCTGGTGAAATTCAATCAATCAGGAAATGCCATATTGGCTGCAAGAAGTGAACTGACAACCAATGGAGCTTACGAGCAGGATAGTTGTTTGTTCGATATTATTGGGGATAATGGTCCGGTGCTGACATTCAACACATTCAGCAAAATACTCCATGTCTTCTCCAATCCCGAAAATCCCGACGGTTATGGACTGGAAGGTGACTACGAGTTCGTGATTGTAAAAGCTCATTCCGATACGGTTTGGCTGAAAGGTAAAAAATACGGAGCTGAGGTGTTGTTGCGCAAAATGCCCTCCGGTGTTCAGTGGATGCAGCTTGCTGACGAACGAAGTGAATTTAAATCTTTGCTGTTTTCTGAAAAAGCTCCGGAGCTAAAGATGGTAGTTAATAAAAAAACTTACACATTCTCTCTTGGTTATACTGGTGTGTTTTTGGCAAAAGGTTCAGGAGTAAATGCTTTAACGCTTGATGTTCCGTTTATTGTAACGCACGATGGTATCAGGTTTTATCAGGAGGTCGAAATCGAAGGAGTTAAATTCAGGACATTCAGACTTAATGATGCAAAAAGCGGACTGGTAAGTGTTGAGTCTCCGGAACATACTTTGACAGGAGTCAATGATTTGGCAATCTTCATTAGAGATGATGCCGAAACTGTATGGGGTATTTTTCCGGCTGGTTTGAGTTCAACTCTTGATCAAAGTTATAAGGCAATTCTTCAATCGGCTCAAACCTTGTATGGTGCAGATAGTGCATCGCTTTCGCTGAAATATAATACCATTCGGGGTTCCTTTGTGCTTGCGTTCAGTTACACTGCCGGAACAACAACTACCGAGGGTTTGCTTGATTTGAATGTGAATGCGAATAATAAAGACATGCTGACTGTTTCATACAAAGGAACCGGAGATGCAAAAGGTTTGCAGTTCTACAATGATGTAGAAGGGTTGGATGATTTTATTTCAGCCATTTCCTCGGCTTTTGCTTTGTCAACCGCAGCTAAGATTAATCCAAAGGAAATAAAATTTACGAAAGCGACCAGTCAGCAGGTTTATTTTGCAATTAAGCCAAGATGATGCGAATTGTCTGTTTGAAAAAGCCTTGAGCTTTTTATAAAAAGCTCAGACCTTTTTCCGAAAAGCTTTGACCTTTCTTCAAAAAGCTCAGACCTTTTTCCGAAAAGCATTGAGTTTTTTTGAAACTCAGGGAAGAGAACAGCCAAAGCTGGGGTAATGATGACCAAAACATGGGGAAGATAGAAAAAAAAGTCCCCCTGAGATAAACTTTCTCAGGGGGACTTTCCGGTTTGCTCTACAGTGTCGCCATTTTAATCTGCTTGAAGAAATCATTCCCTTTGTCATCAACCAGAATAAATGCAGGGAAGTCCACTACCTCAATTTTCCAGATGGCTTCCATGCCCAGTTCGGGATAAGCCAGGCATTCCACTTTTTTGATGCTTTGTTCTGCCAGAATGGCTGCGGGACCTCCAATAGAACCTAAATAGAAGCCGCCGTATTTCTTGCAAGCCTCTGTTACCTGTTCGCTTCGGTTACCTTTCGCAATCATAATCATGCTGCCGCCTTTCGACTGGAATAAGTCAACATAGGAGTCCATGCGACCGGCGGTAGTCGGTCCAAACGAACCGGAAGGCATGCCTTTGGGGGTTTTAGCCGGACCAGCATAGTAAATCGGATGATCTTTTACGTATTGCGGTAATTCTTTGCCTTCATCCAGTAGTTCTTTCAGCTTGGCATGCGCGATGTCGCGGCCTACTACAATAGTGCCGGATAAAGACAAACGGGTTGAAACCGGGTACTGTTTCAGGGTTTCAAGAATTTCTTTCATCGGGCGGTTAAGGTCAATCTTTACGGCATTGCCTTCGCCTTGTTGACGAAATTCTTCAGGAATATATTTTGCCGGATTGTCTTCCAGTTTTTCTAACCAAATGCCGTCTTTGTTTATTTTACCCTTGATGTTTCTGTCAGCCGAGCAAGAAACAGCCATCCCCACGAAGCAGGAAGCGCCGTGACGGGAAAGTCGAATCACGCGCACATCATGCGCGAAATATTTGCCTCCGAATTGTGCTCCCATGCCAAATTTCTGGGCAGCTTTCAGGATTTTTGCTTCCATTTCCACATCCCGGAAGGCTTGTCCGAGTTCGTTGCCGGTGGTAGGTAATTCATCGTAATATTTAGTTGATGCTAATTTTACGGTTTTCATGCAGGCATCTGCAGAAGTGCCACCGATAACAAAGGCTAAGTGGTAGGGCGGACAAGCAGCCGTTCCCAGTGTTTTCATCTTTTCGGTCAGGAATTTCTCCAACGAAACCGGGTTCAGCAGGGCTTTTGTTTCCTGAAAAAGATATGATTTGTTGGCAGAACCACCTCCTTTGGCAATAAATAAGAATTTGTATTCGTTGCCATGACTGGCCATCAGGTCGATTTGAGCCGGTAGATTGGTGCCTGTATTCACTTCATCGTACATGTTCAGTGCAGCATTCTGCGAATAACGCAGGTTTTCATCCCGGTAGGTTTCGTAAATCCCTTTGGATAAGGCTTCTTCATCTGAGCCATCGGTATATACATTGTTCCCTTTTTTTGCATATACAGTTGCTGTGCCGGTATCCTGACAGAAAGGCAATACTCCTTTGGCTGCAATTTCCGCATTCCGGAGCATGGTCACCGCCACAAATTTGTCGTTTTCACTTGCTTCGGGATCAGCTAAGATGTTTGCCACTTGTTGTTGATGTTCGGGACGTAGCAAGAAGGAACAATCGCGCATGGCTGTGCGGGCCAATAAAGTAAGTGCTTCGGGGGCCACCTTTAAAATTTCCTGTCCTTCGAAATTTGTCGTACTGACAAAATCTTTACTTAATAGATAATACTCCGAGTTGTCTTTTCCCATCGGGAAGGGTTCCTGATACCTGAATTCTTTTGCCATAACGATATTTGCTGTTAACTGTTTTTTTGGACTACAAATTTAGTGTTTTTTTGTTATATATCAAGTAGGGGGAGGTGGGGTGGTGTGCCTCATCACTGAAGTTGCTGGTTAGAATCAAGTTGGGGATCAAGTTGGGTGGTGGAGGGTTGATGTGGCTCTTCACTAAAGTTGCTTGTTAAAATCAAGTTGGGAATCAAGTTGGGGTAGGTGAGTGTGATTGGTATCTCATCACTAAAGTTGCTGGTTGCAATCAAGTTCATAATAAACTGATTGTTCATTATGTTCATTGTCACATTGACTTCATCAACAACTTTATTTTCTTCATATAACTTCAGTGAAACAGTGATGTTACGAATATCAGATGCCCTATAACTTGATTCTTAACTTGATTTTAACAAGCAACTTTAGTGATGAGATGAAACAAGCAACTTTCCTCTGAACTCTTCCATCCCCTTTATTGTTTAAATAAAATTAAGTACTTTTGCAGTCAGAAACAACAAAGGTATTAGTTTAAGGTAAAATAATATAAATCAAAACAATATGAATAAAAAAGCTTTATTGATGATTCTCGATGGATGGGGAATCGGCAACGGGTCGAAGGCAGATGTGATTGCTTCGACACCAACGCCTAACTGGGATAAATTAATCGCCACTTATCCGAATTCTTATTTGCTGGCGTCGGGCGAACATGTGGGATTGCCTGATGGTCAGATGGGTAATTCGGAAGTGGGTCACTTGAATATTGGAGCAGGAAGGGTTGTTTATCAGGATTTGGTGAAAATTAACATCGCTTGTCGCGACAACAGTATCATGCAGAATCCGGAAATTATCAACGCTTATACTTATGCCAAAGAGAACAACAAAAAGATGCATTTCCTTGGCCTTGTTTCTGATGGTGGCGTTCATTCTTCTCAGGATCATTTGTATAAATTACTGGACATTGCCAAATCTTATGGAATCGAAGATGCTTATGTACATTGCTTCATGGATGGTCGCGATACCGACCCCAAAAGTGGGAAAGGTTATCTTGAACAATTAGAAGCACATACGCAATATTCAGCAGGCAAAATAGCTTCGGTGATTGGTCGTTACTACGCCATGGACCGCGATAAAAGATGGGAACGGGTGAAAGAGGCTTATGATTTGATTGTAAAAGGTGTAGGGACTCCGACAACCGATCCGGTAGCGGCTATGCAGGCTTCTTATGATGCCGGTGTGACGGATGAGTTCGTGAAACCGATTGTAGTTACGGATGATAACGGAAAACCCTTGGCAACAATCGAATCGGGTGACGTGGTGATTTTCTTCAACTACCGGAATGACCGTGCCAAAGAGCTCACCATCGTGTTGACTCAGGAAGATATGCATGAATACGATATGCATACCATCCCGTTGGAATATTATTGCATGACTCCTTATGACTCTACTTTCAAAGGGTTGAAGGTGCTGTTTGATAAAGACAATGTGCAGAACACCATGGGTGAATATGTGTCTTCTCTCGGTTTGAAACAATTGCGTATTGCTGAAACAGAGAAGTTTGCTCACGTTACTTTCTTTTTCTCCGGTGGTCGCGAAGCGGAATTCGAAGGCGAAGAACGTATCCTGATTTCTTCACCCAAAGTGGCAACGTATGACTTGATGCCGGAAATGAGTGCTTATGGAATCAAAGATGCACTGGTGGCCGAACTCAATAAAAATAAATTTGATTTCATCG
Organism: Bacteroidota bacterium; assembly: GCA_022708505.1. Lineage (GTDB taxonomy): Bacteria > Bacteroidota > Bacteroidia > Bacteroidales > Paludibacteraceae > Paludibacter. The sequence goes on along the minus strand of JAKIYP010000041.1, from coordinate 14,937 downwards.
TGCTGAACTTTGCCAATGGCGATATGGTGGGACATACCGGTGTGCGAGAGGCGATTGTAAAAGCCATAGAGGCAGTTGACGATTGTATGGGTCAGGTTGTGGAAGCTGCTAAAGCCAACGATTACGAGGTGATTATCATTGCCGACCACGGTAATGCCGATAATGCCGAAAATGAAGATGGTTCACCAAACACTGCGCACTCGCTGAATCCGGTGCCTATCGTATATGTTACCAATCGTCCGGGTGCTGCTGTCGAAAATGGGATCCTGGCCGATGTGTCGCCGACGATCTGCCAAATCCTTGATATCCCCAAACCAGCAGAAATGACGGGGAAAGGGTTGTTGAAAATTTAAAGCAGCGGAAAAGCGGAAAACTGAAAACGGAGAGCGAATAACGAATTGCAACCGTCAATGATTCCGATAAGCCCCGAAGGGGCGAAATATCAATAGCCCCGGGTTTTAACCCGGGGGATATAAGGTTTTAACCCGGTGATTAATGATGGTCAGGGTTTTTAACCCGGGGAATAAATGATAACCATAGGATTTGATCCGAAAATAAATGGTTTTATTCGACGATTAGGTTTTTGTGGTTAAAAAATATAATATGAAAAATCAGTTACAAAATCGCATTCTCGTCCTCGATGGCGCCATGGGGACCATGATACAGCGTTACAAACTGTCGGAAGTGGATTATCGCGGACAGCGGTTTGCAGATGTTGCTGTGCCACAGAAGGGTAACAATGATTTGCTGGTACTCACGCAACCTGAAATTATTTACGAAATTCATAGTAAATACCTTGAAGCGGGTGCCGATATCATTGAAACCAATACTTTCAATGCCCAGCAAATTTCAATGGAGGATTACGGTATGCAAGCGCATGTAAGGGAGTTGAACCTTGAAGCTGCGCGTTTGGCCCGTAAAGCAGCTGATTTTTATACCCAACAAACACCGGACAAGCCGAGATTTGTTGCAGGTGCTGTGGGGCCTACCAACAAAACGGCGTCTATGTCCCCCGACGTAAACAATCCGGCTTACCGTGCAGTGACTTTCGACCGTTTGGTAGAAGCTTACAAAGAACAGATGCTGGCCCTGATTGAAGGTGGAGTGGATGCCATCCTGATTGAAACGATTTTTGATACACTGAATGCCAAAGCCGCTATTTTCGCGGCTAACCTGGCTATGGATGAGCTGGGCAAAAAGGTGGAGCTGATGATTTCTGTTACGGTGGCTGATGCCAGCGGCAGAACCTTGTCCGGACAAACCATCCGGGCTTTTCTGGCTTCTGTTGGCCATGCTGATGTGTTGTCGGTAGGCTTGAACTGTTCTTTCGGTGCCAAAGATTTAAAACCATATCTCAAGGAAATCGCTCAATACAGCAATTGCTATGTCAGCGCCTATCCAAATGCAGGTCTGCCGAATCAGTTTGGTGAGTATGATGAAAGTCCGGAGAAAATGGCTGGACAGATTCGGGAGTACTTCGAAGAAGGATTAGTCAACATCATCGGTGGTTGCTGTGGTACGACTCCCGATCACATCGCCGCCTATCAGCAAATCATCAATATTGCTAAATTACGTACTCCTGTCAGTAAGGATGCCGACCAGAGTACCCTGCATTTGTCGGGGTTAGAACACCTGGACATACAACCTGATTCTCTTTTTGTCAACATTGGTGAAAGATGTAACGTGGCGGGTTCGCGGATGTTTCTACGTCTGATCAACGAGAAAAAGTACGAGGAAGCACTTAATATTGCCCGTAAACAGGTGGAGGACGGTGCACAGGTCATCGATATCAATATGGATGATGCCATGCTCGAATCCCGTGAGGAAATGACGACTTTTCTCAATTACATCGCATCAGAGCCTGAAATTTCGAAAGTGCCCATCATGATCGATTCTTCAAAATGGGAGGTAATCGAAGCCGGGTTGAAGTGCGTTCAGGGTAAATGCATCGTGAACTCTATCAGTCTCAAAGAAGGAGAGGAAGATTTTATCAGCAAAGCAAAAAAGATTCGTGCGTATGGTGCTGCTGCGGTGGTAATGGCCTTTGATGAAAAGGGACAGGCAGATTCATTTGAACGCAGAACGGAAATTTGTGCCCGTGCCTATCGTTTGCTGACAGAGAAAGTTGGTTTTCCTTCCAGTGATATTATCTTCGATCCAAACGTGCTGGCGATTGCCACGGGTATCGAAGAACACAATAATTATGGCGTCGATTTCATCGAAACGATAAAATGGATTAAAGCAAATTTACCTTTTGCTCGCATAAGTGGGGGCATCAGCAACCTGTCGTTCTCTTTTCGTGGCAACAATGTAGTGCGGGAAGCCATTCATTCGGTTTTTCTGTATTATGCCATCCGTGAGGGGCTTGATATGGGTATTGTAAATGCCGGCATGTTGCAGATTTACGAAGAAATCCCGGCAGAATTACTTGAATATGTAGAAGATGTGGTGTTAAACCGTCGCCCTGATGCCACTGAACGCCTGGTTGATTATGCTGAGAAAATTAAACTGTCGGCCTCTGAATCAGCTTCCGCTGCCAAAAAAGTAGATGAATGGCGTAGTCGTGAGTTGCAGGGACGACTTGAATATGCCTTGATAAAAGGTATCAGCGATTATCTTGAAGAAGATTTGCAGGAAGCTCTTGCTCAGTACGATACTGCCCTTGAAATCATTGAAAAGCCTCTGATGAGCGGGATGAACATTGTCGGAGATTTATTCGGAGAAGGTAAGATGTTTTTACCTCAGGTGGTGAAAACCGCCCGTACGATGAAGAAAGCAGTGGCTATTTTGCAACCCTACATCGAAGCAGAGAAAGTGCCGGGTCAGCGTTCATCTGCCGGTAAGTTTCTGATTGCTACGGTAAAAGGAGATGTGCATGACATCGGTAAAAATATTGTTGCGGTGGTATTGGGATGTAATAACTATGAAGTTATTGACCTGGGTGTGATGACACCAACTGATAAGATAATTAAGACTGCTATAGAGGAAAAGGTAGATATTGTGGGGTTAAGCGGACTGATAACACCTTCGTTGGAAGAAATGTGCGTGGTAGCAGCCGAGATGGAAAAAGCAGGGTTAAAAATACCTTTGTTAATCGGAGGGGCAACAACATCCAAAATCCATACGGCTGTTAAGATTTCGCCGAATTATACAGGTCCGGTCGTATACGTCAAAGATGCTTCAGTAAATACGCACATTGTTGCGCAGTTGATGAACCCAAAAACCATCGGTTCCTTTACATCGGAAGTTGCAAATGAATATCAGCAGTTGAGAGAGAAGCAAAAACCACAGGCGAGCCTGCTTTCATTGGAAGAAGCCAGGCAACGAAAACCCGGGTTGTTTTAATGATAAACCATATAAGCCATATAAGAACCATATAAGTTCGTTTAAATTTATAATAAAAGATTTACACAGCGGATTCTATCTTCTATTAAAAAATAAAACTTATATGTTTCTTATATGGCTTATATGGTTAAATATTATTCAACGTATTTATTGATGACAACGTGGGCTATCAGGCCACTGACCATCAAAGCACCTGCAACAATCAGTAATGTGTTAGATGCTGTATTTTCGAAGTAATAAACTGTCAGTAAAACGGTGCCAATCAGCAAAATAATCGGACCTAAGTATTTCAGGAAGCTTTTCATTACGATATCGTTTTTATTTAATTTTTCCGACTGCAAATTAAGTGATTTTTTATCGGTAAATCAAATTATTTGCATAAAAAAAGATTAAAATGAAATGCAAATGTTGAATTTGCCGAATCTCATTTAAATAATTTTGTAATTTTGCAGACCTGATTCAGAATCATAAAGCAATAAATCAACCATGCACATCATCATCATTGGAACAGCATATCCTTACCGGGGCGGACTATCCGCTTATAACGAGCGCCTTGCACGTCAGTTTCAGCAGGAAGGACACAAAGTGGAAATGATCACGTTTACCCTGCAATATCCGGGATTTTTGTTCCCCGGTAAAACGCAGTTTTCATCGGAGCCTAAGCCGGATGATTTAAAAATTACCCGCATGATCAATGCTGTGAAGCCTTCAACCTGGATCAAAACCGGAAGATTGATTAAAAAGAAAGCTCCTGATAAAGTGATTTTCTGCTATTGGATGGCTTTCATGGCTCCTTGTTTCGGAACCATTGCCCGTCATGGCAGGAATAGTAAAACAAAGATGATCGGACTAATCCATAACATGATACCCCACGAACCTACGGTGTTGGACCGCTTATTCCCCCGCTATTTTGTGCAGGCCATGGATGGTTTCGTGGCGATGGCCGGTTCGGTGGTGTCTGATATCAATTCTTTCGATAAAGACGTGAAGCCCAAGTTGCTTTCTCCTCACCCGATTTATGATCATTATGGTGAGAAAGTCGATCGTTCGTTGGCGGCGATGCGACTTGGTCTGCATGAGCAGAATTACTATATTCTGTTTTTTGGATTTATCCGTCAGTATAAAGGACTTGACTTACTTCTGGAAGCCTTTGCTGATAAACGTTTACGTGAATTCCCGGTGCGGTTGATCGTGGCCGGTGAGTTTTATGAAAGTCCTGAACCCTACCTGAAACTCATCAAGAAACACAAATTAGAAAGCCTGATTGAGTTGCGGACAAAATTCATCGAAGATAAGGATGTGAAGAATTATTTCAGTGTGGCAGACATCGTAGCGCAACCTTATCGTTCCGCTACCCAGAGTGGTGTGAGTCAGATTGCCTACCATTACGAAAACCCAATGCTGGTGACGGATGTAGGTGGATTGGCCGAAATCGTACCACACTATAAAGTCGGGTATGTGGTGGATGTGAAACCGGAGAAAATTGCAGATGCCCTGGTTGATTTTTTTGCTCATAAAAGAGCTGAAGAGTTTAAAGTCAATATCCGGGAAGAGAAAAAGAAATATGATTGGTCGAGAATGACTGAAACGATTAATTTAATTTAAAACAATTATTATAAACCACAAAAGGCACAAAAGATTTTCTATCCTTATAATATTGTTTGAGATAGTATATCTTCTGTGATTACTTAGTTATTCTTTTGTGCCTTTTGTGGTTTAAAAAATATTTAATATGAAAGACGGAATAGCAGAAACCCCCCTGATGAAACAGTACTTCGAAATCAAGTCGAAGCACCCGGATGCAATTTTGTTATTTCGTTGTGGCGACTTTTACGAAACTTTCTCCAAAGATGCGATTCGTGCTTCCGAAGTGCTGGGTATTACCCTGACCCGCCGTGCCAATGGGGCTGCAAAAAGTGTGGAATTAGCTGGTTTTCCGCATCATGCGTTGGATACTTACCTTCCTAAATTAGTTCGTGCCGGCATGCGTGTCGCAATTTGTGATCAGCTTGAAGATCCAAAGTTGACAAAGAAGTTGGTGAAACGCGGGGTTACAGAATTGGTTACCCCGGGTGTTTCGTATAGTGACACCACCCTGAACCACAAAGAAAATAATTTCCTGGCATCGGTTTATTTTGATAAGAAGAATGTTGGTGTCGCTTTTCTGGATATTTCAACGGGTGAGTTTTTGGTAGCGGAAGGAAATGTGGAGTATGTGGATAAACTACTCAACAGTTTCAGTCCGAAAGAGGTGCTCTACGATCGTAATAAAAAACGTGATTTCGAGGAAAACTTCGGCAATAAATTTTTTGTTTATGGTCTCGAAGACTGGGCCTACACGCCAGATTCGGCACAGGAAAGGCTGTTGAAGCAATTTGAAACCCGTAACCTGAAAGGGTTTGGTGTTGAGAATTTACCTTTTGCTGTAGTCGCTGCCGGTGCTATTCTGCATTATCTCGACCTGACTCATCATCAACAAACCGGACACATCACGCAATTATCGCGCATCGAAGAGGATCGTTACGTGTGGCTCGACCGGTTTACCGTACGCAATCTCGAATTGTATGGTTCCATGCACGAGGGTGCTAAAACGCTGGTACAGGTACTCGATAAAACCATTTCGCCCGTGGGCGCCCGGTTGCTGAAACGCTGGATTGCATTTCCATTGAAGGATGTAAAGCCTATTAACGAAAGACTCGGTGTGGTGGAATATCTCTTCAAACATCCTGAATTGAAGGAATTGTTAGAACAGAACATCGCGTTGGTAGGTGATTTGGAAAGAATCATTTCGAAAGTGGCGGTAGGAAGGATTAGTCCGCGTGAGGTGGTGCAGTTGAAGGTGGCACTGAAAGCCATTGAACCAGTGAAGGAGGCTTGTGCAAATGCAGATAATCAGGCCCTCAATAAAATTGCCGATCAGTTGAACGCCTGTCAGGTTATTTCAGATAAAATCGAAAAAGAAGTTCAACCCGACCCGCCGACCCTCATCAATCGGGGGAATGTCATCAGATATGGAATTGATGCCGATTTGGACGAATTGCGTGATTTAGCTTTTTCAGGAAAGGAATATCTACAGAAAATTCAGGAACGGGAAAGTGCGCACACCGGCATTCCCAGTCTGAAAATCAGTTTTAACAATGTATTCGGGTATTATATTGAAGTCAGAAATACCCACAAAGATAAAGTGCCTGAGACATGGATACGCAAGCAAACCCTGGTGAATGCCGAGCGATACATCACCCAGGAATTAAAAGATTATGAAGAGAAAATTCTGGGTGCAGAAGAGAAAATTCTAAGCATTGAAACCCGTCTTTTCAACGAACTTGTGCTTGGGTTGGTTGATTATATTCCTGCTATTCAATTGGATGCCAATTTAATTGCCCAACTCGACTGCCTGTTGTCTTTTGCCCGGGTCTCGGCTGAAAATAAATATGTCCGTCCGGAAGTAAACGATACGGATGTGCTGGAAATTAAACAAGGAAGGCATCCGGTTATTGAGAAGCAACTGCCATTGGGAGAATCCTACATCGCCAATGATGTATATCTTGATAATCAGTCCCAGCAAATCATCATCGTTACCGGTCCGAACATGTCCGGTAAATCAGCTTTGTTGCGCCAAACTGCGATTATCACGCTCATGGCGCAGATAGGTTGTTTCGTGCCGGTAGAAAGCGCCAAAATCGGCGTTGTGGATAAGATTTTTACAAGGGTAGGAGCGAGCGATAATATCTCGCAGGGTGAATCAACTTTCATGGTGGAGATGAACGAAGCTGCCAGCATCCTGAATAATCTGTCGGACCGAAGTCTGATTTTGTTCGACGAACTCGGACGCGGTACTTCGACCTACGACGGTATCTCCATTGCCTGGGCAATTGTCGAGTATATCCACGAGCATCCCTCTTTTAAAGCCAAAACCCTCTTTGCCACGCACTATCATGAGTTGAATGAAATGGAGAAATCATTCAACCGGATTAAAAACTACAATGTTTCGGTCAGGGAGGTGGATAAGAAAATCATTTTTCTACGGAAACTGGCACGTGGAGGTAGCGAGCATAGCTTCGGTATTCATGTTGCCAAAATGGCCGGCATGCCGCAAAGCATCGTGAAGCGCTCCGAGCAAATTCTCAAACAACTGGAGACCGATAACCGCCAGAATGGTATTGCCAAGCCTGTTGCCGAAATCGCCACGCAACGCGAAGGTTATCAGCTTAGTTTCTTCCAGTTGGATGATCCTGTCCTTCAGCAGATACGGGATGAAATTAAAGGGTTAAATATTAATGAGTTGACACCTATTGAGGCGCTGAATAAGTTGAATGAAATTAAGAAGATTATTCTGGCGAAAAGCTAATATTTATAGCGAATAACTTATAGCGAATAACTTATAGCGAATAACTCATGTTGAATAGTGTGTAGCTATTCGCTATTAGTTATTAGCTATTCGCTATATTCCGAAGGTCTCCGCTACCGCTTTGCATACCACTTTCCCTCCCACGATATTGAGCCCCTTGCGCAAATCTTCGTGTTCTTCGCAAGCCTTTTCCCACCCCTTATCAGCTAAAGTAAGCACATAAGGCAAGGTGGCATTTGTCAATGCCAAAGTAGAAGTACAGGGCACTGCTCCCGGAATGTTGGCAACACAATAATGCAGGATGCCATCTACTTCATACACCGGGTTGGCGTGAGTGGTAGGTTTGGAGGTCTCGAAACAACCGCCCTGATCAATCGCAACATCTACTAATACAGCCCCCTGAGGAAGCAATTTCAGCATTTCGCGTGAGATGAGCGATGGTGCTTTAGCGCCCGGGATAAGCACAGCGCCGATAACCAAATCGGTCCGGGGAAGCATCTCTTCAATATTATAATGTGATGACATCATGGTGTCGACATTGGCCGGCATGATTTCGCTTAACTGTCTTAATCTTGGCAGTGAGATGTCCGCGATGGTCACATGCGCCCCCAGTCCGGCCGCCATGTAGGCTGCATGTGTGCCGACAACCCCGCCGCCTAATATCAATACGTGAGCGGGATTTACACCCGGTACGCCACCCAGCAAAATTCCTTTTCCGCCCTGCGGTTTTTCTAAATATTTGGCTCCCTGTTGAATTGACATGCGTCCGGCAACTTCCGACATGGGTATCAGCAAAGGCAGGGTGTGGTTGACCTCAACAGTTTCATAGGCCAGACAAATCGCGCCGCTTTTCATCATGGCTCTGGTCAGGTACTCGTTGGATGCAAAATGAAAATAGGTAAAAACGAGTTGTTTGGGTCGGATTAAATCATATTCCTGTTGAATGGGTTCTTTTACCTTGACAATCATTTCAGCTTCAGTGAAAATCTCGACGGCAGATTCGCGAATGATAGCGCCGGCATTCAGATAAGCTTCGTCCGTAAACCCGCTGTTTACCCCCGCATGGGTTTCGACACAAACGCGATGTCCGTTTGAAACTAAGGTGTGTACTCCCGATGGCGTCAGGGCGACACGGTTTTCGTTGTTTTTTATTTCTTTGGGAAGACCGATTATCATACTACAAAATTTTAAGGTAAATTGAAAGAATCGTGCTATTTATATCGCTGTAAAAATAGAGAAAAATCAGTTAAAATGAATAAGCATCAAAAAACATATAAAATTAATATAAATGCGCTTTCCAGACTTATAAATTTCTTTTTTAACGAGATAATTTGAATAAAATTAAAATTTTGTATGTGTCGAAAACAAAAAAAGTACTACCTTTGCGCATCAAAAATTATTAAAGAAAAAAAGTGTTATTTGTCAGGTTGATTTCTCTCTTGAAGACATGCGAATTCACTGCCTTTATCTGTCTAATCAACCTGCGAATAAAAAGCGCCAACTCTATTAAACACACATATTTAATTTATCGTATGAAGAAGCATAATTTTAACGCGGGACCCTCAGTTTTGCCGCGTGAAGTGATTGAAAAAACAGCTCAGGCAGTATTGGATTTTAACGGTTCTGGTTTGTCTGTTTTGGAAATTTCCCATCGTGCCAAGGATTTTCAGCCGGTCGTGGATGAAGCAGTAGCTCTTTTTAAAGAAATACTGTCGATTCCGGAAGGTTATTCGGTATTATTCCTCGGAGGAGGTGCAAGCCTGCAATTTTGTATGGTGCCTTTCAATCTGATGGAACGCAAAGCTGCCTACCTGAATACAGGAACCTGGGCAAGTAAGGCTTTGAAAGAAGCAAAAGGTTTCGGTGAGGTAATAGAAGTGGCCTCTTCAAAAGCGGCAAATTTCAATTATATCCCGAAAGATTATGTAATTCCGACTGATGCCGATTATTTTCACATCACAACGAATAATACAATTTTCGGAACTGAGTTGTTGAAAGATATTGATAGTCCGGTACCTTTGGTGGCCGACATGTCTTCTGATATTTTCTCACGTCCGGTTGATGTATCTAAGTATGCCATTATTTATGGCGGGGCACAGAAAAACCTCGCGCCTGCCGGTTTGGCATTTGCTATTATAAAAGATGAGGTGCTTGGAAAGGTTTCGCGCCACATTCCATCCATGCTGAATTACAAAATTCACATTGAAAATGGCTCTATGTTTAATACACCTCCTGTGTTGCCAATCTACAGTGCTATGGAAACACTTCGCTGGATTAAAGCTAATGGTGGAGTTGCAGCTATGGAAAAACGCAACATCGAAAAAGCAGACCTGTTGTACAATGAAATTGACCGTAACAAATTATTTGTCGGAACGGCTGCTAAAGAAGACCGTTCACGTATGAATATCTGTTTCGTGATGAATCCTGAATATGCTGATCTGGAAGCTGAATTCCAGAAATTTGCTACAGAACGCGGCATGGTGGGTATCAAAGGTCACCGCTCGGTAGGTGGATTCAGGGCTTCAACCTATAATGCACTTCCATTGGAAAGTGTTCAGGCATTGGTAGAATGTATGCAGGAATTTGAAAAAATAAAATTGTCATGAAAGTATTAATCGCTACCGATAAACCATTTGCCAAAATTGCGGTGGATGGGATCAGAAAAGAAATTGAAGCAGCTGGGTTTGAACTGGCTTTGCTTGAAAAGTACACTGAAAAACAGCAATTGCTCGATGCAGTTGTTGATGCAAACGCTATTATTATCCGTAGCGATATTATTGATGCTGAAGTGATAGCTGCTGCAAAAGATCTCAAAATCGTTGTAAGGGCAGGTGCCGGTTACGACAATGTGGATCTGGAAGCAGCCACGGCAGCTGGTGTTTGCGTGATGAATACGCCCGGACAAAATGCCAATGCGGTAGCTGAGCTGGTATTCGGATTGCTGGTTTATGCAGTGCGTAATTTTTACAACGGAACATCAGGAACAGAGCTCAAAGGGAAAAAACTGGGTATTCATGCCTACGGAAACGTGGGGCGAAATGTAGCCCGTATCGCCAAGGGTTTCGGTATGGAGTTGTTTGCTTATGATGCATTTTGCAGCGACGAACAAATTGCTGCCGATGAAGTGACTCCGGTTAGCTCTGTCAAAGAATTGTATGAAATTTCAGATGTTGTTTCCCTGCATATTCCGGCAACACCAGAGACTAAACAGTCTATTAATAAAGAGTTGTTGAGTTTATTACCGAAGGGTGCTGTGTTGATTAATACTGCCCGTAAGGAAGTGATTCATGAGACTGAAATCCTTGAATTCATGCAGGAGAGAACTGATTTTAAATACCTGACTGATATTACGCCAGGCAATCATCCAGAAATGCAGGAAAAACTGGCAGGCAGGTATTTCTCGACGCCGAAAAAAATGGGAGCACAAACAGCAGAAGCCAATATCAATGCCGGTATTGCTGCTGCCCAGCAGATTGTCGATTTTCTGAAAAATGGCAATCAACGTTTCAGGGTTAATCTGTAAAATATCAATATTGACATAACGTTAATTGTTTTTTGTTGTAGTAGAGACGCAATGCATTGCGTCTCTACGTTTTTTTTTGCGTCTCTACGTTTTACATGCATTTATACATTTTTCCGATTAATCCGATTGATCCGATTGATCCCCGATTGATCCCCGATTGATCCGATCCTTTTTTGCAATTCACAGCACCCTGAAACGCAAAAAAGCTGTCCGGTTAAGACAGCTTTTTTTGTGTTGCGGAGGCCCGATTCGAACGAACGACCTTTGGGTTATGAGCCCAACGAGCTACCACTGCTCCACTCCGCGATGTTTTGGACTGCAAAGATAGTGCTTTTTTACGAACTTGCAAATTATTTTTTTGTTTTTCTTTTAAATGTGTTTAATCTACCGTTTTCCGCTTCGTCATTGCGAGTCGGCTTTGCCGACGAAGCAACCCCTCTCAAACTCGCATTTGGCTATTGATATTATTCACTGTTAGCTATTCGCTATTCACTAATTCACTAACATAATCGTTTGTGTCAAAAAAAAATATTATATTTGCGGCTCGTTAAAAAAATTATTATTGTTTTATTAAATAAAGAAGTTCCATGCAAAACAAAGGTATTGTAAGAGTTTTAGCAATTTTGCTTGCCTTAGTAAGTTTGTTTTACCTTTCATTTTCAGTTGTAACTGGTACCTATAATAGAAAAGCCAAAGAGTATGCTGCGGGTGATAAGATGAAAGAGTATCAGTATCTTGACTCTCTTTCGGGTGAAAAAGTTTACTTTGGTTACACGTTGAAAGAATGTCGCGAGAAGGAAATTAACCTCGGTCTCGACCTGAAAGGGGGTATGAATGTGACCCTGGAAGTTTCTGTTGCTGACATTTTACGTGCTTTGTCGGGTTACAACAACAGTCCCGAATTTGTTCAGGCCATCCAAACAGCCTCTGAACGCCAGAAAACAAATAGCCAGATTGATTATCTTGATCTTTTTGTAAAAGCATTTGAAGAAATTAACCCACAGGGTCAGTTGGCATCTGTCTTCAGCACCATGGAGTTGAAAGATAAAATCTCACTGCGTTCAACAAATAATGAAGTGGTTTCAGTGTTGAGAAGTGAAATTGACGGAGCCATCAGCAGTTCATTCAATGTGTTACGTTCGCGTATCGACCGTTTTGGTGTTGTACAGCCGAATATTCAACGCGACAATAACAACGTGGGACGTATCTTGATTGAACTCCCGGGTGTTAAAGAGCCGGAACGTGTTCGTAAATTGTTGCAGGGATCTGCAAACCTGGAATTCTGGGAAACATTTGATCTGACTGAGATTGCAAATAATCTTATGGAAGCTGACCGTGTATTAGCTGCACAACAGACTTCTGTTGACTCTGTAAAAGCACCTGTTGTAGAAGAAGAAACAGAGATTGCACAGGAAACCCCGCAAACAGAACAGGACAGTTTGATTGCTGCATTAAAGAAAGATAAGGAAACTGGAGTTGACTCTCTGAAACTTCAAGAGCAATTTAAGAAAGACCATCCCTTGTTAGCTGTATTGCAAATACCTGGAATTGAAACTGGTCAGTTTAGCAGAGGTCCGGTTGTTGGTTTTGCACACTATAAAGATACTGCCCGTATCAATAGTTATTTTGCTTCACGTGGCGTGAAAGAACTGATGCCTGCTAATCTTGGTTTGAGATGGTCGGTTAAAGCAATTAATGAAAGAGGAGATATTTATCAGTTAATTGCAATTAAAACGAATCGTGATAACCGTGCTCCGCTCAGTGGAGACGCGGTAACTGATGCTCGTGCAGATTTCAGTCAGACATCTGCTTATGCAAATGTTTCCATGAGCATGAATAGTGAGGGTGCTAAGATATGGGCACGTATGACCAAGGAAAATATTGGTAAGTCTATTGCCATCGCACTGGATGGGTATATTTATTCATTCCCGACTGTTAATACTGAAATTACGGGTGGACAATCACAAATAACCGGTAACTTTACAGTTGAAGAAGCAAAAGACTTGGCAAATACCCTGAAATCAGGTAAAATGCCAGCTCCTGCACGCATTGTTCAGGAAGATATCGTTGGTCCTTCGTTGGGACAAGATGCCATCAACAGTGGTTTGATTTCCTTTATTATTGCTTTTGTGCTCGTGCTGCTTTACATGATTTTCTATTACGGATTTATACCGGGTCTTATTGCTGACCTTGCCTTGTTTGCAAACGTATTTTTCCTGTTTGGTATCCTGGCTTCATTTTCGGCAGTATTGACGCTGCCGGGTATTGCTGGTATCGTCTTAACGATGGGTATGGCAGTTGATGGTAATGTGTTGATTTATGAGCGTATCAGAGAGGAACTGCGTGCCGGTAAAACTATGAAGCGTGCTATTGATGATGGTTTTAAAGGGGCCATATCTGCAATTATTGATGCCAATGTAACGACCCTGATTACCGGTATCGTTTTGTCGGTATTTGGAACCGGTCCGATAAAAGGTTTCGCAAATACCTTGATTATCGGTATTATTACTTCATTTATTACAGCAGTATTCATCACGAGATTAATGTTGGATACCTATGCAAATAGTAAGAAAGCCAAAGAACTGCCATTTACAACTAAGATAACCCAAAGTTGGTTCCAAAATGCAAAACTGGATTTCCTCGGTGGACGAAAAATTGCTTATATAATTTCATCTGCTTTAATCCTGATTAGTATTGTGTCTTTTGTAACAAGAGGATTCAGTTTGGGAATTGATTTCAGTGGTGGACGCAATTATGTAGTTCGCTTTGATGAATCGGTAAAAACACAGGATGTGCGTGATATGCTTGCAGATGCATTTGATGGAACTCCGGTTCAGGTGATAACTATCGGTTCTGATAATCAGGTACGTATTTCTACCAAGTTTAAAATTGATGATAATTCGGATACAATTGATGATGAAATTGAACTTCGTCTTTACAACGGATTAAAGCCGATGTTAAATGATGTGAGCCTGGAAGAGTTTAAGGACGTTAATATTCAGAGTTCTCAAAAGGTAGGTCCAACCATTGCCGATGACATCAAGCGTGCAGCTGTCTGGGCTGTGTTAATCGCGATTGTTGCTATTGGATTGTATATCTTGGCTCGTTTCCGGAATGTAAGTTATTCGTTGGGTGCTATTATAGGTTTGGTTCACGATACAATTGTTACGCTTGGAGCCTTCTCTCTGTTGTACAGTGTTATGCCCTTCTCGATGGAAATTGACCAGGCATTTATAGCGGCTATTCTGACGGTGGTCGGTTATTCGGTGAACGATACGGTGATTATCTTTGACCGTATCCGCGAGTTAATCGGTTTGTATCCTAAACGTGACAGAAAATCGGTTATTAACGATGCTATCAATGCCATGTTGAGTCGTACGTTTAGTACGTCTATGAGTACTATTCTCGTGTTGCTGATTATCTTTATGTTCGGTGGTGAAACTATTCGTGGTTTTATCTTCGCGATGTTGTTCGGTATCGTGATTGGTACTTATTCCTCCATCTTTATTGCAGCTCCGGTTTCTTATGAGTTTTTCAAAAGAAAAGCAAAAAAAGAGGCTGCGAAAATCAAATAGGAGATTTTAATTGATTATTCTAAGTACATGACAAAAATTATATAGCGATATAATTGTTTGATTATCAATAAAATAGTTCGGATTTTACTTGGAAAAGACCTTGAAATTTTGTATCTTTATAACTGATTACCAGTCTGTTATGAAGA
>JAKIYP010000114.1 GCA_022708505.1 Bacteroidota bacterium | reverse complement strand
AGCACAAGAACTAAATATCGATTTCTTCTTTGCTAAACCATACGCAAGCTGGCAAAGAGGTTCGAACGAAAATTATAATCGCCTCGTCAGGCAATATATACCAAAAAAGGTTCACTTTGATTGTATCTCGGAGGATTATGTTAATTTTGTCGAAACACAAATCAATAATCGACCTAGAAAAAGATTCAATTATGAATCACCAGTTTTTATGTTTAATCAAAAAGTTGCATTTTCAACTTGAATGTTGCTAATAAATCCAGTAAGCCAATACAAAAACAATGAAAAACCATACATTGGCAATCAGAATCACAGCACCTGCCCACATAAAGAAATTACCCAGATACAACGGGTGCCGTACAGTAGAATAAATACCTGTTGTGTTGATTTCATCAGCCAACTGTGCTTTTGTATTTCTGCCTGATGTATTAGCAGGCGTATGTCCCACCGCGATAATCCGGATTATTAAACCCGTAAAACTAACCACCAGCGAGATAATCTCAATCAACGTATAAGTTGTATCATTCGAAACCACCTGTTGGGTGATGTTGTCGTAGAAAAACACGATGATTCCCGCTAAAATAATAATAAGTGGCAAGAAACTCCTGTATCTGAAAAGGATATTGCCTTCTTGTTCTAATGATTCCTGTAATGCCATGATTTTTTGTTTATGATGTATGTTTATATTTGTCTGCAGTCTGCGGTCTGCGGTCTGCGGTCTGCGGTCTACGGTCTACGGTCTGATATGACTGTTGACCGTTGACTGATGACTGTTGACATTCTTTACCATTGAATTGGCGTTTTTTCTTTTGAAATTAAAAATTCGTTTGCTTCCGAAAAATGTCCGCATCCGATAAATCCTCTGTAGGCAGATAACGGAGATGGATGAACCGACCGCAAAACCAAATGTTTCGAATGATTAATCTGAATTCCTTTCTGTTGTGCATAAGATCCCCAAAGCATAAATACCAGATTCTCTCTTTTCTCTGAAAGAATCCTGATTACGGCATCTGTAAAAATCTCCCATCCTTTTCCCTGATGCGAACCAGCCTTGTGAGCCTCTACTGTCAAAGTAGCATTCAGGAGCAGAACTCCTTGCTTTGCCCAACGCAACAAATTACCGGTTGATGGTACCGGAATATGTAAGTCACGTTCAATCTCTTTAAAAATATTGACTAAGGAGGGTGGAAAATCGACCCCATCGTTGACAGAGAAGCACAAACCATGCGCCTGACCGGGACCGTGATAAGGATCTTGTCCCAAAATAACAACTTTCACTTCATCCAGCGGACATTGATCGAATGCATTAAAAATCAGGGGAGCAGGAGGAAAAATCCTTTTGGTTGCGTACTCCCGTTTGACAAAGTCAACAAGTGCTGCAAAATAAGGCTTGTCAAATTCTGCTTGCAGCGCCTCTTTCCACGATTTTTCAATTTTCACATCCATTGTTTATCTCATCTTATTTAAAAGATATGGCTTTTTTAAGTTGCATCATGGCTTGTTCTATAATTTTACGGGAACACGCCACATTCATACGCAAATGATACTCGCCGCCGGGACCGAAAATGGTTCCTTTGTTTAAACCTAAACCGGCTTTTCGGGCAAAAAAACGATGCAGTTCATCGCTGTCCATGCCTAAATCCCTGCAATCAAGCCACATCAGAAACGAAGCTTCGGGACGCATAGGCTTAATTTGCGGAATGAACTCCCGGAGATATTCCATTACATAATTCACATTTTCTTCTACATATTTCAACATTGCAACCCGCCAGTTTTCACCTTTGGCATAGCAGGCTACAGTTGCCTGATAGGCAAATATATTCCCCGATCCCATCTCAGAAGCTTCCAGATATTCAGCATATTTCCTGTATAATTCAGGGTTGGGTATGATGTAAAATGAAGAAACAACACCGGGCATATTAAATACTTTACTGGGTGCCATAAAAGTGACAGAATTGGCTGCAGCTTTTTTAGAAACCGTCGCAAAGGGAATATGTTTACTTCCGGACAAGACCATGTCTGCATGAATCTCGTCAGAAACAATCAGGACATTGTGTTTTGAACAAATGTTATCAAGCTTGCGGAGGGTTTTCAAAGACCACACCCGCCCACCGGGGTTATGGGGATTACACAGAATGAGCATCTTCGTTTTGGAAGTAATCTTTCGTTCCAAATCTTCGAAATCCATTTCAAACTTTCCCTTTTCTTCAATAAGCTGATTATACACCAACGTCCGGTTGTTGTTTTTTATCACATTGAAGAAAGGATAATAAACCGGCGGTTGCACAATAATCTCATCACCGGGTTCGGTGTAACACTGTACGGCAAATGCCAGTGCCGGAACTATCCCGGGAACAAACCCAACCTCATCTCTTTCCAGTTCCCAGTCGTGATGCGTTCTCAGCCATTCCGTGAACAAACTGAAAAAGTTACGGGGTGGCACGGTATAGCCCAAAATCGGGTGCTCCAATCTTTTGTGGATTGCCTCCAACACAAAATCAGGTGTACGGAAATCCATATCCGCCACCCACAAAGGCAACACATCCTCTGTTCCGAAGAGGGTTTTACATCGTTCTACTTTTACCGCGTTGGTATTCGTGCGGTCAATTATTTCATCAAAATTGTATTTCATATTATATCTTGTCTACAGTCGTCAGTCTACGGTCGCTGGGGTGTCATTGCGAGAAGTTCACGAAGCGAACGACGTAGCAACCTCATATGTGTCTGCATATGGCCATTTAACCTTCAACTTTCCGCTTTCCGCTTTCCGCTTTCCGCTTTCAGTTATTCGCTATTCGTTAATATAATTGCCTCCCCGATATTGGCATTCGGATATGGTATATTTAATATACTCGAAATCGTGGGTGCTATATCTGTAATTTGATATTGATTTACTATTCGTTGCTGCGGAATTTTTGCACCATAAAACCAAACCGGCAATTTGGAAATCAAGGTATTCGATTCACCAACCGGATTTTCACGGTCATCAACTTCCAGCCAGCCCGGCATCAGGGTAAGGATAATATCGCCGGCATAGTTTTTATACGTCGAATTCCTGATTTTAGCCATTTCAGTTCCCGGATTAGCTCCGTTATTCATAAGCTGACTAAAGCGGTATGCCGACTGCACTCCCTCAAATTCCAGCATAAATTCAATGGCAACTTCCTGCATTTGCCTGAAATCAACACCTTTTTCTTCTATCAGTTTTTTGTTCAGATAAATATTTTTACCATAATAACCACTGATCCATTTCTCCTGACCATAAATGGCCATCAGATAAGAACTTAACAGGGCCATGGAACGATTGGCATTGAAATAGCCGGCATGCACATTATGTTCTTTCAACTCTTCCGGCGTATAGGTATTGGTTTGGTTCCCAAAAAGAACAAAAAGCACCTTATCTGCTCCGATTTTATTTTCAATTTTCTGAATCAGAAATTGCAATTCATCATCTAACCGCAGGTACATGTCCTCTTTTTCGAGTGTTTGCAGCGAGAATTTTTTCTCATTGGGTGTGCGTACCGTAAATTGAAGCATCAAAGCATCCGGAAATTTATCCATTCCCAACTCTTGCTCCTGGAAAATCCGCAATGCCAATTCTGCTATCAGGGAATTAGCTGAAGGAGTTTGCTTCAACATGGTGGCCGGACTGTTACTCTTTTTTTTCGAGGTGCTTTTATATTCAAACGACTTTGGATTTCTCTCATTCAATGCAGCCAGGTAGGTTGACGTCGGATACAATGGCTGCCATACCCGGTCGACATAACGCTGAAAAGCTCCGTTAACATTCATATCCAGTGCCTGCCAGGGCATACCTTCCGCATAATAATCCGTCGAACTCCATTTCATCAGCACGTCATCCATCCAAACCACACCATTGGCGGCATGACCACCCAACGCGATGACATCTTCTGCATGCAAACCGATGACATAGGACTTTGATTTCCGCTGAGAAGCCATCATGAGCTCGTCAACAATACCCGTCGTTCTGAAATTTCTGGCTGAAAGTTTCAAAGGGGATTCTATCCCGGAGTATGCAGCATCCTGAAAAACCGATTCCACATTACCTGTATTCCGGTTAAACACCTGATTCGACACAACACCATGATAATAAGGGATCGTGCCGGAAGTAAGCGTTACAATATCGGTTGCATTTCCCGAAGATACGATATTACAAGCTATATTGGAAAAAGCAACGCCCTCACCGGTCAGTTTTTTGAAACCACCGGCGACGAAACGATCCTGCAGTTCCTCAATATGTCTTTGTTGCAATCCATCCACCATAATGCCCACCACCAAACGCGGCTGTGCCGAGACAAGGAATGGGAGGAGGAGGAGTATTAAGAAGCGTTTTTTCATTTTTAAAATGTAATTCTTTAGCGAATAACGAATAGCGAATAGCGAATAGTGTGTGTATGAATAATTGTTATCATTATCTTTTTAGTTTATCGTAGTTATTCGTTATTAATGCGAATCAGGAGTTGAAAAGTGCTTTCTTATGCTTCCGTAGGAAGCAATGTTTTGTAACCAGTAAGCTAGCTTACTGGAAAGAACAAACCTTCTACAACCCTCTGCTGCCATAGGCAGCAAACTCATAGCGTATGAAGTTTGCTTCCTACGGAAGCCATATGTCTGAGTAGTCTTCCTGATCCAGTAAGCAAGCTTACTGGTTACAAAACTTTGCTTCGTAAACGAAGCAAGAATACATTCGCTCATGTTTCAAATTCTTCTGATAATATAACCTTTCTACTCCTGATTCGCATTATTAGTTATTAGCTATAGCGTTCC
>JAKIYP010000040.1 GCA_022708505.1 Bacteroidota bacterium | reverse complement strand
AGACCATGGAAGTTGCTTTTGCTAATGAGGCATAAGGAGATTCTTGTGTTCCTGAGTTAGAATCATCTCCTGTTGTAGAAATGTAAATATCCTGGGCAGCAAATACGCCGGATATACACAACATCAACAAAGAAAGAATAGTAAATTTTCTCATCATTCTGTAAATTTATATGGTTAATAACTTACCCGCTTTTTCACGGCGGAATATCTGCATACAAAAGTAGAATGATAAGAAAAAGTACACGGGTAATTTTGTACGGGTTTAAAGGAGTTATGTTCCGGAAAAAATAAACGGGGATAAAACTGAAGCAACAATCCTACTCAGAATATTGCTATTTTATTGGTGAATCGTTCATTATCTGAGGTTTCAATTTTCAGAAAATAAAAACCTGTTGCCAAATCAGTCACGGGAATAATGGCTGAATTATAAATCTCTTTCATTACTTTTCCTGCCGACGATAAAATCGACAGCTTATGAATATTATCAAAACCGGCAATATTTATTTCCGTGTTGGATGGCACAGGATACACCTTGTAATTTCTCTCTTTTTGCTCAGTAATATTATTGAAAATGTCTATTCCGTTCATAATTGCATTTACCTGTGTATTGTCAAGTGCCATGTTAAACAGATATAAATCGTCGAGTAGCCCCTGCCAGTTTGCCACACTTTTATCGACAGTATTTTGCCTGTGTTTGCCTACATAATATCCTTGTGTTGAAGATTCAAAAGGTTTTGCAGTTACCTCGGTATCAAGTTCGCCATTGATGTAAAACCTGAGTTTTGAATCGGCATGGGTACCAACAATGGCAATGTGTGTCCATTGGTTACGGGGGATTTGCCCAACACTTACATTACGACTTCCTCCTATATGAGTTCCCACGTTTAATACATCGCTCCCGTTTGCACCAAACCCGATACAACTTAACAGATAACGGGTGGAACCTGCGCCGTTATAAGCCTGATGCAGGATGATATGTTCTGCATGGTGACTTACATCGCTTTTGTTTTTAACCCATGCACACACGGTATAGTCGCTTGTAGCCGGGTTCAACAATTCAGCACGGGTTATTTCCAGAAAGGTGTCAGGTTCGCCCGACAACGATAACGCGTTGCCATATACGCCAACCGAATCAGTAGAGAAGAAGCTTTCGCTTTGGGTCGTATTCTGAAGCTCAATGTTGTTCACACTCTTGTCAGTCAGATCCCCATCAAAAGGAAAATGAAAAACGACATTGCCTTCTACCGGTTTTGGAGGCGTATAACTTCCCCATGGCCAGGGCAATATTCCTTTTTGGATGGCCCATTGTTCCCAGTGTCCGACCATCTCCTGAACAATATCAGGTCGCGATGCGGCAAGATTATTCATCTCGGTGGGATCAGCCGACAAATCGTATAACTCCCATTTCTGATGGTCGGTTGGCAAAAACACCCTGACAGGAACAACCTTAGCCACGCATTTCATGTCACCTATACGTATACCCCTGTTCGCTTCATGCTCCCAACACAGGGTATCGCGGTTTAACGACTGATTAGCAAAAGCCGGAACAAGAGACACCCCCTGCATCGGAGTAATTGCTTTACCTCCAAACGAGGTCGGATATATAGAGCCTGAAACTTCAACTAAAGTAGGCATAATATCAATCAGGTGAGCGGGTTGATTCCGAAGCTCACCTCTGGCAGATATTCCGGCAGGCCAGTGAGCGATAAACGAGGTACGAACCCCGCCTTCATGAATATAATGCTTGTACTCTTTGTAAGGAGTATTTTGAGCATTTGCCCATCCTCCTCCGCAGTGAATGTACGACATCGCGCCACCGAGTTTCCCTGTTCCGCTGTTTCTGCCTAATCCATCAGCCGGACCTTCGGCATTACCTCCATTATCGGAGAGAAAAAGAATGAGCGTATTGTCATAAACTCCTTTTTCTTTCAGTGTTTTAATCACCTGCCCGATACTCTGATCCATGATATCGACACAGGCGGCATAAGTTGCCATGATAGAATCTTGTTGGGCTTGCTGTAAAGGAGTAAGTGAACTCCATTTTTTAAAGTTCGGATCATCGGGAGTTAATATATACTTATCATCAATTAAGCCCATCGACTTCTGACGGGCATAACGCTCTTTGCGTAATTCACTCCAACCGTTTTTATAGCGACCAATGTATTTATTTACAACTGAATCGGGTGCTGCCAAAGGGAAATGTGGAGCATTAAACGGCAAATACAAAAAGAAAGGTTTGCTGTCCTGTATAGCTTCATTTATGTATTTGATTCCCCACTCTGCCCATTTATAGGTTGAATACCAATCTTTTCCATCATTGGTACCCCGTATGTCAGTTGCAACACCATTGATGTTAATTTTATGAACACCCTTATTGTCGGTTAGGTAGTAAAATCCTGAGCCCTCATAACTACGATCAAATCCACGGGCAGTCGGAATTGTTGTCGGTTTATTCCCCACATGCCATTTGCCGCTATGCGCGGTGTAGTATCCGGCACTCTTGAGTACTTCTGCAAAGGTTACCGCATTATCAGACAGGAACCCCTGATAACTATTTGATCCTTCAAGTGAGTATGTCGTTCCTGCCATCCAGCCCATACCTGCCTGATGTGGATACAGGCCGGTCATTAGAGATGCACGTGTCGGGCAGCTTCTTGCAGCGTTGTAAAACTGAGTAAACCTGAGTCCATTGGCTGCTAATCCATCCAGATTCGGGGTATTAATTTCACTCCCGAAACAACCCAAATCAGCGTATCCCATATCATCAGCAAGAATTACGATTATGTTGGGTTTTGGGGCTTGAGCAGCAACCTGAAACGTGCATGCCAGCGATGTAAAAATAAGAAGATCACGATTTATTTTCATATACTTAAATTTTATTCTTTCAGATTTTCAGGGAAACTCAACGAACAAAGTTATAACTTTTTTCTATTTTGGATTAAACGTGTATTGAAAGACTTCAACTGACAAAATTATCAATTTAACCTACAAGCTTCTTCTACAAATGATATCATAAGATTTAAGGTGAAATGAATCAAAACATTCGTCGTATATAACCGAACAAAATTACTTTTGCCAATTCGTGGCTGATGATTACTTTTGCTCTGAATAATTTCATAAACTAAAAGTAATCGTCATGAACAAATTTGCATCAACTCTATTATCGGTCGCGGGCATCGCTTTTTTATCATTCCTGAACGTCACATTTACAAAGGCGCAAGGTGAAGAGATTTTTTTTGCCGACCCCACGATTTTCACTGAAAATGGGAAATATTACCTCACCGGAACCAGAAGCAAAGCGCCTCTGGGGTTCTCCGTACTTGAATCTACTAATCTGACTGACTGGAAAACCACATCAGATAAAAGCGTACACATGTTACTGGAACCAGGAAAAGAGGTCTTCGGAGAGCGGGGTTTCTGGGCGCCACAAATACTAAAAGATAAAGGAAAGTATTTTTTGACTTATACAGCCAATGAACAGGTAGTTATCGCTTCCTCAAATACACTTACCGGAAAATATAGTCAAACAGTTGCCGAACCGATTGATGGAAGTAAAAAAAATATTGACTCATACATTTTTAAAGATGATGATGGTAAATACTATCTGTATCATGTACGTTTCAACAGGGGAAATTTTCTTTGGGTGGCCGAGTTCGATTTTAAAGCCGGCAAAATTAAGCCTGAAACATTAAAACAATGTTTCTCAAACACTGAGCTCTGGGAAACTACTCCCAATTATAAATCCGACCCTATCATGGAAGGTCCGACCGTCATCAAAATGAAAGGGGTATATTACCTGTTTTATTCTGCGAATCATTTCAGGAACATCGATTATGCTGTTGGATATGCTACTGCAACTTCACCCTACGGCCCCTGGACAAAACACCCCGGAAACCCGATTATTCATCGTTCGATTGTTGGAGAGAATGGCGCCGGACACGGGGATTTGTTCTTCGATAAAAAGAAAAATCCATATTATGTATATCATGTTCACTATTCTGAAACAGAGGTAGCTCCCCGAAGGACACGTATTGTTCCGCTGAAATTCAAATTCAATAAAGAAACAGGTATCTACGACATTTCTGTGAAAGGGGATGAGGTAATAGCGCCAAAGATAAGCTTTTGACATTCTGGTCAAAAAAAATACATGACAAAAATAATCGCAATTTATTTTTGTCATGTATTAATAATTAATACGAATCAGGAGTTGAAAATTAGTTCCCTCGCTACGCTCGGGATCTAATTGTCTACTAATGATTCACATAATTATGCTTCAACACTGAAAAGCGTGTTACTTTTTTAGTTTGCTGAGGCTTTCATCAGTTTTGTTGAATAGATATTTCCGTCGGCATAAGCTTTAACCATGTATAATCCCGGTACAAGATCCGAAGTGTTCAGTTTGTACGGATTAATGCTTACGCTTAGCACTTTTGCTCCCTGAATGTTATAAATTTCAACCTTCTCAAGATTTCGTAATTTGCTGTCGATCTGTATCTGGTTATTAAAAGGGCTTGGGTAAGCATTGAGTATATCATTTTTTACAATTTCAACACCAGAAGATACAGCCGGATAAAAGAACCATCCCGATGATTTTGTTGTACTTGGGTAAGCGTTAAACCAAATTGGTATAAAAGCAGTACTACCTCCAATATTTAACAAACTTATTGTGGGAGACACCGATTCATTTTCCAGATAAAACTGACCAGGAACAGGAACTTCATTTGTAAACTTAGCTAAATCTTTTAATTCCTGTGAAGTTCCCATTTTTAATTGTATACCCTGAGCCGACATAGTGACTGGAGGATTAGTAGTCCCAGCATCAAAAAAGGTTATTTGTTGATTGTCAACTTTGCTTACAACATACACATACTTGTGGGTAGCATCGTTTGAAGCCGGAGCTTGTTCCAACCGCCACATGTATTTATCCTGTTGTATTTCAGCAGTAATACCGGCATCTAACTTCTCGCTTCCAAGCGTTGTACCATCCCAATACATGTAACGATTCTTACGCTGCTCCTGAGCCGGCAACGGATAATTACTCGTCATCATGTTGTACCAAACAGGGTTTGCTGCGGTACTGATTACCGGAAAATCGGTAAGATAACCTTCAGGCATTCCTGAAACCTGCGCTTTCAAATCGGTTGTAGCAAGCGTCAACGTCATAAAAGCAAAAGCAAGAAAAAATGAATAATGTTTTTTCATATTATTTTAATTTACGGCCCTGGATTATTTTTGTTTTTAAGAGATGAGGATAAATAGCAGTCGGGCCTTTTATACTGTTATTTATCCAGACATCTTTTATATTTTTTCAATCATAAGGCGACAACCTTCTGATTAAATACAATGCCATTTTGAGCAAGGCTAACAACATAGATTCCTTTTCTTGCTGCAATACTGATTCTATCGTTTACCACCGGCTTGTTTATTATCATCCGTCCTGCGAGGTCGAACATAGCCAGCGAAAAAACTCCGGAACCCTCCACATTGATCTGTTGTCGTTCTCCGAATACCCTGAAAACGTTACTGTCAGTTCGGTGGTGAACACCGAGACTGATATTCGATCTGTTAAGCACGGGATATTCACCCTCATTTATCGTCCAGATATTGGTAAAATCCCATGACAAATTATCGGTATAAAACGCTTTGCTTTTAAACACGTTCCTGTCGCGGTAATTAATAACGCCATCCGGAATTTCACCACCCCGTCCTTTGTCGGAAGTATTGAGATAGTTTAACAGAATACCTGAGCATGCATATACTTTGTCGAATAGTTCGAAATCGGCATAAGTAGGTCCGCGTCTGGAAAAAAACAAGTTCGAAGTAGCAGCGCCTATCGTGTCAGCCAAAACAAGCACTTCTTCCATTTTGATGTATTTATGTTGATCATAAAATGTTAGAATTCCGGCCGCATTTCCAGCTGCATGATTTTTTTGTTCAGATGTAATTTTTCCGGAAACATACACCCGCCGGATATTTATTTTACCATAAGCAGAGCTTGTATTTCCTTTTGATAGTGCTACAATACCTCCGGCACACGATGGATTGTTCATATCGGTACTCAGACTGGTGGCTTTCACATCGGCTGTAACATAACTATCCTGAATAATGTTATACCCGGGAAATGTGGCATCGGTACCCACACGACCCGCGATACCACCTATCTCGGTATCTCCTTCAACCGAACCGCTTACCGAAACCCTTTCAACACGCGTTTCTCCAAGTATAACTCCCGAAACACCACCAACTATCGCACCTCCTTTGATGTTGACGTCAATGAAGTCAACATCTCTGACCGTAGCATGATTTAGTTGTGCAAAAAAACCTTTATAATTACTCGCGGTGTTTATTTTCAAACCTTTTACTGCGAAACCCCTTCCATCGAAAGTCCCTTTAAAAGCTTGCGGATTCACATCAGTAGCACTGCTCGCTCCAATCGGAATCCACTCAGTTCCTTCGGGGATAATAATGTCATTAGTAAGATAGAAGTTCCCATTCAACGAGGCTCTCATCAAATTGTTAATATCAGAAACCGATTTTAAAGCTACCGGAGCTGTCATGGAAGTACTTTCAGGGTCGGGATAATCGAGTAATACACCTTTATCGCCTTGCTGAATCATCCATTTTTCGAGCTCTGAACGCATCAGGTTAATTCTTTCAGCATGCTCGGGTCGTCCGGCCAGGTTATTCATTTCCCACCAATCGGTTTCGAGATCATATAATTCAATCGCCGGACGGTTGACATACCGGTTTGTTAAAAATAGCGCTGTGGGGTTTGTTTGAGCTGTTGCAAGCCACGAAGCCCACATATTTGTTGTGTTTGTAGGATTATTTACATATTTGCAGTAATACTCCACATCGGGAATAAGGTTTACGATGAGTTTATATCGTTTGTCCTGGATACTTCTGATTGGATAAGCTGACCCTTCGGGATAATTGTTGTGTATGCCATATGCCCATTGCCTGTGCTCTTGCGTATTCCCGTATATTGCATCCAAACAACTGGTTCCATCCAAACCCTGAATCACATTTCCACCTCCAAATTCGATGAGCGTAGGCAATATATCTTCATATTGAATTAATGCTGTATTAACCGAGTTTGGGGTTATTTTGGACGGATATCGCGCTATGAAAGCACTGTGCTGTCCGTAATTGTAACAGGTCCATTTCCCGAAAGGAAGTTGCGGTCCCTGTTCGCCCAGAAAAATGACTAAGGTATTATCGAGTTTACCTGAATTCTTCAACACTTCCATTACAGAACCTACTTCATTGTCGAGCTCCTTAATTTCGGCCAGATACTTACAAAACTCGGTTCTTGTTTTAGCATTATCCACTATATTGGGTGGCAAACTGATGGTTGAAGGATTAAATTTACTCGCATCTCCCCACGTCCAGGGCATGTGTGGATTCGTGCTGCAAACATACAGGCAGAATGGTTGTGAACCACTTCGTTGAATAAACTCTTGTATACCATCTGTTGTGTACGGCGCTGCATTAGCCACACAATTGATTGTAAATCCCGGTACATTTTCGAACCCGTAAACTCCCGGCTGATTTACAGGGTGGTCTTTACCTGTTCGTCCAACCCGGTATCCAAGATTCGCGAGATAAGTGGTTACACTCTTAACATTGGTGTAAGTTTTTTTATGATTCTGAAATGAACCATGACGTACAGGATACAAACCGGTAAAAAGTGAGGCGCGAATAGGAACACTCATACTGGCAGACGCATAGTTGTTTATCATTCTAACGCCTTCGGATGCGAGTTTGTCGATATGAGGTGTTTGTACATTGACTCCTCCGTAACACCCTAATTCATTTGTTCCCAAATCATCGGCGACTATCACAACAATATTGGGTTTGGAAGATGTTTGAGCCACTAATTGCATGGCGGCAGAACCAAGTAAGGATATGGAAAGTAGTGATTTTAATTGCATTTTTTTATTATAAGTTTTCAGAAAATTTCGGCTTACAACCCGCTTTGTTAAAGCAAAGCGGGTTATAATAATGTGTTCCCGGTTTATCTCCAGTCGTTAATGTAAACTCCGTTAGCCTGCACGTCACGAATCCGGTTTCGATATACCAATGTATCAGCAGAGTTGCATACTGTTCCATCGTTGAGGGTATAAGTATAACTCAACGTGAAGGTCCTTGTAGCTGTATCAAACGCAGAGTCTGCTAACGGACTTACAGCAATTGCCGAAGCCGGATCAGCAGCTATGGTAACATTACCACCCGTAACGGGAGTATTCAGCAATAAAGAATAGACTCCTTTTGCCGGATCGTTTGTGCCAATCGGATCGGCCACTAATTTCATCGTGGTTGGACCTGTTGTTCTCAATAGTCTGAAGCTATTGTTTTGAGTAGGATCACTTTTGAACCTGACCGTGTTGACTGTACTGCCTTTTGTCTTGGTAACAGTTCCATAATAGGTGTAATTTGCCTCTTGTTTCGCAAAATAACTCACCGATACAACCATGTAATTTTTGCTCTCGTTGATAGAGTCAATATTGTTTTTTGAAACCAGCTTAACCGGGATAACATAGACTCCGGTAAGGCTTTGCGGGTCGGCAAGGAATTTAACCGAGTCAAGTTTCACATTCAGATATCCATCCAGCTTTCCTTTGTTAATCGTGATTGTGTTTGAATGACCCAGCGTGTAATAATCGGCAGGAAGCATCGTTTTTCCGGCCGGCACCAGGGTGGGATCAATTTCGTATCCGACTTCACGTTGCATCGTATTGTTCAAAACACCTGAGAATGTAACACCTATATTCATCTCCAGACCTTCCCCAACGATGACATTTCGCACATAGTTCTGATTTGGGAAACTTACCATTGTATATTCAAATTCAATGGGACCATCCTCAAATGAACAGGAAAAAACTGTCACAATTGAGGCAAAAAGCAGAATCAATTTTATATTTTTCATATCGAAACTTATTTTTTGTTTAATTAATTATTTCCACCCGGCATTTTGGAGGATGGCAGGAGAGTTTGCAATTTCCACATAAGGGATGGGTAAATAAGGAGACTGAAACTTCCTTTCTTCAAGTGTCACTCTGTTGTATGTATAAGTATTATCGGTATTTTTCACGATCTTCATCCCTTTAATTTCCGTATTCAGCTGCGTTGTGCTGTTATCGGCAATATTCCTTCTCAGATCAAAGAAATAATGTCCTTCAAAGCTCAACTCCACACGTCGCTCTCTCAAAACATAATCAACAAACTTTGTGGCATCGGTTCCAATAACAGTGTTGAGATAATTGGCCTTCCCACCATAACGGGCCTGAATCTTCAGAAAAACATCATAGGCAGTAAAGCCATTGGCATCGGGATCTGATTTCACTCCCCATGCACGCCCGGCAGCTTCGCAGAAATTCAGGTACAGTTCCGGCAAACCCAACACAATTCGTGCACGTGCGGTACCTGCAAGCATATTGGGCCGGTTATCAACCGTATTGCTTCTCAATAGTTTTTTTAAGTAATAGGATGTTCTTGATGTACTTTTGAAAGGAACATAGGCATCGGCACCGCCTTCATACGATTTAATGGTGTAATAATTTGCTTTTCCCATTTGAGATCCATTGTAAGCAACGAACTGTGCCAAACGCGGATCGCGGTTTAAATATGGATTCTGTTCCGAATAAATTGTGCTTTCGTTGATAGGATAACCATTTGCATCATTAAACGCATCAACAAAGTTTTGAGAGACTCCCGTAGAGGCATTACCAAACATCGCACTGGGATAATTATTCGTTTCGAGCGCTCTGTTTCCAGTTTGTATTTCGGTTCTGAATAAGATATCCCTGATTTGGTAAGTTTGATTATTCAACTGACCAAAATAATAATTGTCATAACTTGCCAGGGCAGTTCCTATGCCGCCAATTGCCTTAATGGCCGAGGCAGCTGCTTTGGCTGCCAGCTCCCATTTAGCCAGATCGTTTGTAAGATTGTAAGCCGGACTTGCCGCATACAGCAAAACACGTGCTTTCAGGGCCATGGCCGAAATACCGGCAGCACGTCCGTTCATCGACTGACCAGTAACACGATCGGTTCCGGTATATTGCACCGGCAGGTACTTGATCGCGCTGTCGCAGTCTGCCACAATTTCATTCACACAGTCGGCATAAGTACCTCTCGGGATATTTAAATCATCGCCGTAATCCAACACACGGTCACCAACCAGGGGATAGCCTAAGACTGTGCCATCGTCACTCCTTCCTGCAAATGTTTTGAGTAGCTCACTTCTCCAGTATGCACGCATAAAATACGTTTCACCCTTCACTCTTAACAGCTCCCGGATATTATCAATACTATCCTGAGCCACCGAAATTGAATAAAAACGTACAGGGGTCGCTAACCGTTTTCCCGGTGTAATGACTAATTTCGGGAGAAAGGCATTCAGCGACCTGATTTGATTGTAGCACTCTTTCCAGTTATTCAATGGATTGTTGTCGGGGCGAAGCGCTCCGTTTCCTGCATTATAATAATCGCCGGAAAAACTGTTATCGACAGCGTTGTCGGTAAGTTTATCCATGTTAATTGGAAACTGATTCGGAATTTCTGAATAGGCATAAAGTAACGGTGCACAGAAATACTGCGATGTTGCATAAATCTGTTCCTCGCTCAACGAAGTGTCAAGCTGCCTTTCGAGAATATCAGTACAAGATGAGATCAGGAATACCAATAATACTGATCCCGTTATTTTTTTTACAAGATTTCTCATATATATGAAATTTACTGTTTTCACAATTCTGTTATGTGGGTTCTCTGTTATAAATTAGAACGATATAGAAATACCTCCTGTAATTGTGGTGCAAAGCGGAAAATTACCAACTCCTGCATCCAAATTTTCCGGATCTAAATCTTTAATCTTCGACAAGGTCAGCAAATTGGCTCCTCTGGCATATACTTTTACATGGGTAAGGCCAACTTCTTTTGTAAGCGACTTTGGCAGCGTATAACCCAATTCAACATTTCTTATTTTAAAGAAACTTCCATCCACAACCCAGTAATTTGATGTCTGGAAATTATTGGCACCACTTTCAGCCCTGAGTATGGGGTGTGGATTTCCATTCGGGAGCCCATCATACACCACCTGTGAGTATTTACGGTTTCCATAAATCTGATAGTATTTATTATTAAGCAAACGATCAAAACCGGCAAGCCCGTAACCCAATACATCCAGGTTGATACCTTTATATGCAACACTTAGATTCACTCCGTACTGCACTGATGGCAGCGAATTCCCAACAACAACCCGGTCTTTATTGTCAACAAAGTTATCGTTGTTCAGGTCGGCATATTGCATATCACCCGGTAGTACATTGCTGAACAGCTGGGCAGGCGCAGCATCAATAGCCGCCTGATCCCGGAAGGTTCCAACATACTGAAGACCCAAAATATCTCCGTACGTTGACACTTTTCTCAACCCATCGAAACCTGCCGGATAGTCTGGGTTAGCTTCTTTCGTAACCTGTGATTTTCCGTATGTCATATTAGCACCTGCCGAAATGGTCCAGTCTTTCAGTTTTTTCGTGTAATTAACTTCCCACTCAATCCCACTGCTCAGGTAAGCTTTGTAGTTTTGTGTCATACCGAGTCCGTTATTCAATCCGATTACGCCTGGTATAATATCTTCAACAGTTGCAAAAACTCCACTCAGCTGATTATTGAAATATCCGGCTGAAAGTGATAAAGACCTTTTCAGCAGTTCCAGATCGAATCCGATATTGAATTCTTTACTTTTCTGATAATTGAGATCCGGATTTCCACGTTGTGACAAATTGGCTATATTATTGAATCCGTTTACGTTATATGTACTTCCGGTAGCCCAACGATCGCGGTATAAATCATAACTTACAATCCCGTTTCCATCTAAAGAAGTATATCCAAGCACACCATAAGAGGTTCTGATTTTCAGATAATCAATTCCTGATGATTTCATAAACTGTTCGTCGCTGATTATCCAGCCGGCGCCTATCGTCGGGAAATATCCAAATCGGTTATCCATGCTGAATGTTCCAACTCCAACGCGGTTAAGACTCACTTCCACAGCATATTTGTTATCGTACAAATAATTGATCAACCCACCCAGGTTCATGCGGGTCATATACTGAAATTGAGCGCCGAATGTTTTCATCTGTTGGTAGTAAGTAACCAATGCATTGATATCATGCTTTCCAAAAGTATTATTGTATACCCCGGTGAAATTGAATGCATAATTTCGTTGAACCGATGTGCCGGTGCGTGACAATGATGTTTCTTTCGTTTCATTTCCATAAGAATTAAAAGTCAGCGTGTTATCCTCTCCTAATACTGGTTCATACGAAACAAAAGTAGCCCCCTGAGCCGAAGTAATATCATTATAAACGTCGAAAGTAACCGATGGGGTTAATCTGAGACCCTTTACCCATTTACTTAAATCAATATCAGTAGTAAGATCGGTCTGAACATAGGAGTAGTCCCTGCCTGCATATCCCCTGGCAGTCAGATAGCCAAGCGGGTTATTGAGGTTAGAAGCAGTACCTCCGAATACATCACCGCTTTTTACCGGATTTAACATGGAGCCGGGTATAGTCATGGGAAATTCGTTGGGCCTGTTGTCGGACAGCATATTGAAAAAAGTCTGAGTGGACATGTTGGGCCATTTTTTGCTTTGCATCGCGGCATTGAATCCTGCCTTTACCTTGATAAATCCTAAAACAGTATTATCAATGTTTCCTCTCAACGTAAAGGCCTCATCTCTGTTGGGATATTCGGTAAATTTCTCCAGCCCACCATTGGTCTGAAATCCGAAATGCACAAAATATTGCGTATCCTCGCTTCCGCCTGAAAATTGACCATTCGCCCTTGTGATGGTGATATAATCATTCAGGAAGGTATTATAATAATCAACATCGGGATAAAGCACCGGGTCGCCATTGATATAATTATCCGGGGTGTAATACGGTGATAAACCTGAATTTATCAATGCTTCATTGTATTTTGTGGTATATTGATATGAATTCAGATATTTAGGCAGGCGGGTCGGTTTTTGTATTCCGGTTTGAATGTTTATTTTGGAATAATTCTCTCCTATTGCCCCACGCTTGGTTTTAATCATCAGAATTCCGTTAGACTGAACTCCTCCATAAAGTGATTTAAGACTTGCATCTTTCAATAACTGAACACTTTCGACCACTTCGTTTTCGATATAATCCAACGAACGTTCAACACCATCCACCAAAATAATAAAATTGCCATATGGAGCACGCACAAAATCAGTTGAGTTCGTAAATCCGGGTACCATGGTGTTGTCCATGGTATAGAGACCATTCAACCGGCCTCCCAGTGCATTCATAAAATACATGGTTGGATTTCCCTGCAATGCGCTTCCATCAACTTTTGAGTAAGCTCCCACAGTTCTGCGTTCGGTAGTTTCGCCAAAAATGGTATGAAGTTTTGAATCATTCCCGTTTTTATAGACATTGGATTCAAGTGTAATTTTACCTCCACCAAAATGTTGAGCTGAAAGAATAAGTTCCTTGTAACCTTTGGCTACAATTTTAAGTTCATCCTCTTTTTTTATATCCAGGGTAGCTTTCCCCAAATAGCTAACAGCATGTTTATCTCTGCTATCGGAAGTAAAAATATGTGCTTGTGAAATTGGTGATCCTGTCGCATCAACAATTTCGACTTCAATTTTTCTCTTTGTACTCTTTTGTCCGAAACTTTGAACAAAAGGTATTAGTAATAGTATAAGAACAATTGCCTGATACTTTATTCTATATTCCATCATAGTGTCGTATTTTTAAGATTACCAACCGGGATTTTGTTTGAAATTCGGGCCAATTCTGGTATCGTCCAGCTTAATAACGAATAAGTTATGTCTTTTCTCAAACACACGTGTTTTAACCAGAACTTTTTCATATTTAAAACCAGTCGGATATTCAGTAGGATCATAGCCCGGCTTTAACTTGGTTATGTAATATCCGTAAATGTCACGATACAGCGGATC
Organism: Bacteroidota bacterium; assembly: GCA_022708505.1. GTDB lineage: Bacteria > Bacteroidota > Bacteroidia > Bacteroidales > Paludibacteraceae > Paludibacter. The sequence goes on along the minus strand of JAKIYP010000040.1, from coordinate 7,006 downwards.
TTCTCCAATCATCCATCTGCGTACATCGTAAATACGCTGTTCCTCATAACAGAATTCCACTCTTCTTTCATTTCTGATTCTGTCCCTAAACGATTCCTGATTTAGAAATTTTGGATTCAAATTGGGCATTTGAGCGCGATTCCTTACTTTATTAATCGCATCTTCAGCAGAATATAAGCTATTATTATGTTTCTGAGAAGGATTCGACCAGGCTTCGTTGGCTGCCTCAGCATAGTTTAAATACACCTCAGCCAGACGGATATAAGGCCATACGACAGGCAATGCCGAATTGAAGATATTACCAATCCATTTCATCCCATAAGTCCCTGTAAGCGTATATCCCATTACCGGTACTCCCGCCGATATTTGCAGGTCAAGACTTCCTTCGGCTCCTGTAGCTTCATTTTTGTGAAATATCTGCAATGTTTTACCTGCCACGGTTGCACCGTTGTACATGATATTGAAATAAAAACGCGGATCTCTGTTCACGTAGGGATTCTGTGGATTATAGCCTGAAAGAGGATCATTCGTCGGCAATCCATTATTCATTTCAAAAGATTCTACAAAGTTAGCATTGGGAGCATTGCCATATTTGCCACTCAACTGTCCGGGCGGACGTCCGGCCATTTGCGTATATCCATCAGCTCCCCACGGCATGTTCTGACGACGGCCGAGCAACACTTCTTTCAGGTAAAACTCTTCTTTTACATCTTTAAACATGTAATAGTAATTGGTCCATTCAACCAATGCATAGTTATTCGCTTCGGCTGCACGCAGACAGTCATCGGCAGCCATTGCTGCGGCTTCCCACAGATTTTTACCGTTTGGCGTTTCGGTGCGTGCCAGATCGCTTGCTGCAAAAAGCAAAATGCGGGATTTTAAAGCCAATGCTGCAACCCTTGTCGGATATGGAAATTCTGATGCCGGAATTACATCCTGCAAGTACATAGCAGCAGAATCACAATCAACAGCTGCTCTTTCGAATGTTTCCTGCATCGACAGTCTTACTAAATCCATCTGAGCATCAGCTTCAATAGGAGCATACAAATAGGGCATTCCACCCCAACGACGGCACAATTCTGAGTATGTCCATGCCCTGTAAAAATAGCACAAACCCAAAATCTTGTTTCGGGAAGCAACAGAGCCCGGATAGTAACTGATATTTCTGATTCCCGTATTTGCAACCCTTAGGTGTTTCCACATTTGAGACCAGGTCGCGTTATTACACCAAACAGCCGCCCCGTTGGTTCGCATCGCGTAAAAATCACCCATAACAGCTTGTACAGACGGAACTCCCGAAAAAGTGGCACAAGATATCGAGTTATCAGTAATGCCGCAATCGTGGCTACCAATTGGATTTGCACCATTTTCGATTGGCAAATAAAAGGGATTCATAACAAGATATGCACAATATCTGCTATAGTTCAGAGAATCACCATATACTGTTTCGAACGTTAATCCGGAAGCTTCCGGAGATTTATCCAGATAATCGCACGATTCTAAGCCTAAGGCTGTGATCAATATGAGTATCGTGATTAAATAATTCTTCATATAAATATTAACTTAATTGATTAATTAAAACATGAACTTTGCACCTAACTGAAATCTGCTCAGCATTGGATAATAACCATTAGCCAGGTTTAAACCTGAGTCACTGGCTTCGGGGTCGGACAAGGGGTAAAATGGACTCCAGGTGAATAGATTATTCCCTCGAAGGTATATGTTTATACTTGTCACTCCCATCACTTTACAAAAATCTTTTGGAAGATTATACCCTAAATTCATAGATTTCAGACGTACATAAGTAGCATCGTAAGTCGTATTGCTATTGACATGCCCATCCCTTATATTGTTGTTTACCCGGTTGGCATCATAGCGATAGGATGGATAAGCTGCATCTGGATTTGAAGGTGACCATACGTCTTGCTGATACTCGAAGACCTGATTACTTAACCGGTGCAACGGCCACATAAACGCATCTGAAACTACTTTCGAATAACATGTTGCTCCGGCAAACGTGATATCGAAATCAAAATCTTTATACCTGAAACCCCCATTCAAACTAAAATTATAAAGCGGATATTCACGAGCGTAACCTATGGGGACTTCATCGTTCACATCAATCACTCCATCACCGTTAAAATCAATCCAACGGGTATCGCCCAAACTAAACTGACCTGACCCGTATCGAATGCTATTCATAAGCATATCGGCATCCTGCACCCAACCCTGGCTTACATTTCCGAACAACTGATATATTCGCTTGCCGGCTTGCTTTTGGTATTCGGGCTTATACAAAGGCTCATCCCGGAATATGATACGGTTATCACTGAAACTTACAGCAGGTTTCACCCAATAGTAGAATCCACCTGAGGTTCTGTTTTGAAACTTCAGTTCGATTTCGTATCCATACGTTTCAGTTTCTCCCATGTTTTGTTGTTTCAGACCCACCCCAAACCAGTCGGGAACAGACATACGATCCAGTAAGATGTCATACCGGTGTTCTTTAAATAAATCTACATGTAAAACGAACAATTGATTTTTCAGGAATGAAACCTCAACTCCGATATCTTGTTTAACAGCTTTCTCCCAGGTCGCGTTGGCATTTGCAGCAGCATCTTCTAAAATCAGGTTGTTCTTCACACCCGGATTACTTGCAGTACCAGCATTATATTTGTTACCAGTACCTCCCACCGAATACGATGAAGTATAAAGCCACCTGCTTCCGGCAGCATCGCTACCAACCATCCCCCACGATCCCCTGATTTTTGCTCTGCTTAAAACAGGCAGAACCGGCTTGAAAAATTCTTCGTTGTGCAAATTCCAGCCTAACCCAAACGATGGAAAGACACCATATCTGTGTTCAGGGGCAAATTGCTCAGACCCATTTACCGAGAGATTCGCTTCAAACAAATATTTACTTGCATAATCATAGGTTACACGTGCTGCAATACCTTGTTGAAACGAGGGAAAATCCACATTTGACTGCGCCTTCCTTCTTTGTCCTAAAAACAATCCGGTAATTGCATGCTGACCAAATGTTCGGTTATAATTAAGTGATGCTTCAAGATACCAGCTTCTGAATGGTGAACCTGTTATGCTTTCGGTTGATGGTACCGGCACTGTTTGAGGGCCTTCCCTGTCGAGGGTTCCATCACGACCAACATACCTGTCCCAGTTTAATGTGGGATAAAGCCTGTACGTTACCGCATTATAAGATATTGTTCGTTCAAAAGCTGTAGTACTGTTAAATGATGCCGTTCCTTTAAGTACGAGACCTTTGGTGATAAAGTCCAGATTCTGGGACAATTTTAACGAAACGTTCAGGTTCGATGTCCGCTGAGTTCTGCTTCCGCTATAATTGTTTGCCACTAAGGGATTCTCCGCATTTGCCATTCCGGTTGATGCAATCCTGTCGCCCAACTCTTCGGGGCGTTTAGGGTCAGGGTATATATCAAGTGCTGATGCCGGATAATACGCGGGGACAAACATGGGGCCCAATGTAAACAAGGGGCGGTAAATTCTTTGGTTATTCGTTTCGTAGGGTTGATTGCGAATGCCAATATATCCACCCGCATCAATTGAAAAAACAGTAGTTTTAGTTGCATTCACGTCAACATTAAACCGATAGTTAATTTTATCATAATTATAACGAGGATCATACAAATCCTGCTTTTTAGTTTTTAGAATATCACTCTCGCCGGTATAACTCAACGAAGTAAAAACTCTTGCGAAGTCAGTACCTCCGGAAACATTTACATTAAAATTCTGGGAGAAAGCCACATCTTTCAACATAATGTCCTGCCAGTTGGTACTGGGATACACATAGGGCATATCCTGCAACCGGTAATGTTCTAATACTTCATCCGAAATAATCTGGTTAAATGTATTATCATTACGCGCAGCCATATTCATAACCAGCGCGGTATTATAACTATCCATTGGAGCAATAATTCCCGTAGGCGATTTTGAGGTCAGTTCACCTGTAACTGCCACTTTTACCTTGCCTTTTTCACCGCGCTTTGTCGTAATCAGGATAACACCGTTTGCACCTCGTACCCCGAAAACGGCAGTAGCAGAAGCATCTTTCAGAATGGATAAAGTCTCTATTTCATTCGGGTTAATCTGGTTGAATTCTCTTTCGACCCCATCAACCAGCACCAATGGGTCATTCCCCTGCCACGAAGAAACTCCACGTATATAAATTTTCGCATTATCATCACCTGGTTTACCCGACGATTGAATCGCCGTTACCCCGGTAATTTGACCACTCAATGCAGCTGAAATGTTTGACGCCGATACTTTGAGGAGGTCATCGCCCTTTACTTGCGAAATTGCAGCAACGGTACTTTCTTTCTTCTGCACACCATAGCCTACAACCAAAACTTCTTTCAGCTCTTTGTTTTCTTCGGAAAGAACAATATTTAGCTGTGTCTGTTTGCCGATTGCAACTGTTTGTGATTCGTAACCAACATAAGAGAAAAGGAGTTCTTTGGCGTTTGAGGGAACATTCAACGTGAATTTTCCATTTATATCAGTAATCATACCTATTGTAGTCCCCTTAACAACAACAGAAACTCCAACAAGAGCTTCCCCGTTCTCATCGAGTACAGTTCCTGAAAGCTTAGTTCTTTCAGAAGAGGACTGCCCATATACAGCACTCACCGAAACACTTAGCAGTGCTATAAACAAGCACATAATAACTTTTAAACGATCTTTGTTTTTTAAGACATATTTCATAACCTATATTTTTTCATTCAAATCAATTGTTTGATAATAATTCACTTGCAAATCATCGACTTTGAGTCAGAAGCTATTGACCTGCGGCTGTGCCTCATTTACTATCCCGAGGAACAACATTTACCATTCAAACAATACAGGTTACAAAAATTTAAAGATGATGCAAGAGACGTTGCATCCAACAAGGTGGTTGATTTCATAAGTATTGTATTTATAATTAATTCTGTGATAAAAAACCTTTGGCAAAGATAGATTACACAGTGTTAATTAGTATAGGAAATTTGTCCTTAGTTTCTGTAAAATTCGTTTATTTGGGCTCTGCTTAGGAATCATCTCCATAAAGACATGCTTTTACGCTTGATGTCCCATATGTCCCATTCTGCTGTAAACCCGGCATAAACACCTGCTTTTACCTCCTTTCCCTGTATTAATTTTGTCTTGTCAAAATCATTACACTGATCAGTACATGACGACAAAACAAATTAAATTATTCATTTTTAAAATTTATCTTTATGATTACTTATCAATTAAAAAGGAATCTGTTGGTTCCAGATGAATCGCATTACATTGCACGTGTAAAATCTTCAGGCGCAAAAACGCTCGACGACGTGTTAAAAAAAATGGTTGAAGAGGGGACCGGTTTAACCCGTCCGCAGGCACTTGCTTATTTCGAGAAAATGACTCAAATTGTCCTCTCCTTTCTGGAAGATGGCTGCTCGGTGAACACACCCCTTTTCATTGTAAAGCCTACAATCAAGGGTATTTTTCCAAATTACAGTGACATCTTTGACCCGGGCAAACATAAGCTGAGTTTCACGATGCGTGCCGGAAGTCGGATGGAACCCAATCTGAAAAATATTGAACTGTCCAAGCTCAAATCGAGACTTCCGTTTGTCGACACCTTCTTCGATGGTTTCAGTCAGCAAACCAGTACCATCGCAACACCGGGTAAAAATGCAGAAATAAAGGGCGATAGCTTGTTGTTTAACCCCGAAGACCCGAAACAGGGTGTGTTCTTCATCCCGGTTGGTAATCCAAATACTGAAATCAGGGCATTGTCTTTCCTGAGAGTGAACGCCAAAGATGTATCATTCATGATACCTGAACTGGAACCAGGAAATTATATCCTGAAAGTGAAGACGGGAAGCGATGATGATGGCATGCAGTGCAGTGGTGTACTGAAAGTGGAATTAACGGTTTCTTAATACATGGAAACCATCCTAAATCCTCAAGAAGTCGGCAAGGGAATTGCCGACTTCGGTTTCCTGATAATGGCAGGAACCTGTTATCTGGTGTTTTCGTTTACCCTGTTTGTTTTCTTTATCAAATGGTTTGTTCGCATCATCAACAATATCATCAATAAGCAACAACAGGTACTCGAGGAAATCCTCGAGATGGAACAAAAACAAATTCACCTGTTGGAAGATGTTCAAGTAAGAATCAAACAAATCGCGTAAACCATGGCAGATATAGCATTATATGTTCCCTATCTTGATAAATGGGAAGACGGATATGTACATGATCCCGACGATCCGGGTGGTCTTACCTATATGGGTATTACCCTTAAAACCTGGCTGAAAGTTGGATTTGACAAGAATAATGATGGCATTATTGATGTAAATGACTTGCTGTTGCTCACACATGAAGAGCGGATTTATAAGGTTTTCAAACCCTACTACTGGGATGTGTGGCAAGCCGACCGCATCGAAAATCAATCGATCGCAAATTTACTTGTCGACTGGCTAATTAACAGCGGTACAAGAACAATCTCGATTGTGCAACAGTTGCTGGATGTGAAAAAAGACGGAGTTGTTGGCAGGCAGACTTTAGCTGCGATTAACAATCATCCCGATCCGGAAGCACTGCATGAGCAAATCAAAACAGCCCGTGTATATTACATCGATGGTATTTGTGCACGACGGCCGGTGTTGAATAAGTTCAAGCGTGGGTGGAAATATCGTATTGCCGATTTTATGTTCGTGCCATGCGTATTGTTGTGTCTGGTGTTGGGGATGCTGACGAGTGGTTGTCGAAGTCATAAAAATGTATTGCAAACAACAGTAGTTGATTCGGTAGCGAGTGCAGCAATGACACGGATACAGACAGATGATATGTTCAGCAAGGTTCAAACAGACAGTTTAATTCACTGCGAATCAAAATATGACCAGCTTGTGGAAACATTAGATCTTGTGTTTAGCTTGACGGGCACAATGGATACGATGGGTTCAATTAAGCCAGTGCGGCTTTCAGGAGTTGCACAGGTCAG
>JAKIYP010000113.1 GCA_022708505.1 Bacteroidota bacterium | reverse complement strand
GACCAGATAATCGTACTTACAATCGGATTGTTGGTTGCCGCTTTGCGAATCAGCGAAATGATGAGAATAAACCAGAATACCAGTCCGACCACCAACCCGATATCCCAGGCACGACCCAGGTTAATCAGTTCACGGCCTTCGTTGCCCAGCCAGAACCAGGTCTCCCGCATTTGTCCGGTTGCACCCATGTATAAACCAATAATGCTGCCGACAGCCACCACTACCAGCGAAATCCAGAGTACGTCAATCAGCCAGGGGAATTTGTGGTCGCGGTTGGCTACCCATGGAGCAATCAGCAACCCGCCTACCAACCAGCCCACTGCAACCCACAAGATGGCAATCTGCGTATGCATGGAACGCAATACATTGAACGGTAGAATTTCCTGAGAAACAATGAAGTCATTGGTTGGATCGGTGTATAAGTGAGCCAGGTAACCTCCGATGAACAGCTGTACCACAAACAAACCCATCACGATCGGTATGTATTTGAGTAATTTCTTCTGGGAGCGGAAAAGCGATGTCACCTTTAACGGTTCTTCCAGCTTTTCGTTTTCATCTTTTTTCAGCAGATATTCGTAAGAAAGGAAAATCACGAGGATGGTCAGCGACCACAAAATCAAAAATTCCCAAAGCGATACCTCATGGGAGAAGAAGGTCAGATCCTGATCGATCATAGGCTCAGGCGGCCAGTTGTTCGACCAGGTGCGTTCGGTACCCGGACGGAGTGAAGAAGCAACCAATTGCGCCCAATCAATAAAAGCCGCAATTTTGACTGCTTCATCGGGACGAATGATTCCCCCTCTGAAAGCCCTTTCCGGATCGCCGTTAACCAGCAAATCTACTAAATATTCTACATTCGCATGGTAAGCAGCTGCCGAAGCATCCGTATAAATGGTGGTTTCTTCGAGTAATTCGGTTTGTTTCCTGAAATCTTCAATTACCCTGACTTTCACAGCGCCCCGTTCGATGTCTGTCAGTTGATCGTTCGGTTTACCGTACAATTCTTTTCCATAATAATCATAGAGATATAGCGCCCGGTAATGTAAAAAATCAGTTGAGAAATCGGGACCCATATAAGCGCCCATACCCAGTAACGAGCCCCAGTCGGTGAGGTCGAATTGTTGGAAATAGCCTTTTCCTGCAACAACATCATCATAGGTATAAAGGACTTCTCCGCTGACCGATTTTACTTCTTTCGGGATAGGTGGAACTTCCTTTTGCAGGTTGGCTGTGTAGCGGATGAGCATGGTGACCATGATCAGTGCGATAATCCAGAAGGCTGTGTATAAGCCTTTTCTGCTCATAAACTTGTCAAGCAATGATTCTTTCATGTTACAAAATTTTAATCATTAAATAATCGAATTAAATAATACAGTAAAGTAGTATATTAAATTAAAAAATTAATATTTAGTTACAGTCATAATATCCAGATCCTTGATGGTTTTTGTTGTGAATGCTTTCAAAAATTCAGTCCTTACAGGCACCCAGGTCGAATGCATCACACAGGGATTTTTATCGCTGCATTCACAAAAACCGAGTGAACACCCCGTATATTTATCCATTCCTTCCACCGCGTTGATTACATCAGCCAGATAGATTTCTCCGGAACCTTTAAGAAATTTATAACCTCCGTCTCGCCCCTGTATGCTGGTGATAAAGCCTGCTTTTGTAAGATCAGTCATTAACCGGCGCAAGTATTTATCGGAAATTTTCAGTTCATCGATCAGGTATTTAGCTGAATATAAACGATTTTCATCTTTTGCCATGAAGCAGAGGATGCGCAGGGCGTATTCCGATGTGTTGGAAAGTTTCATTAAATGCTACTTTGAAGTAATATTTTATGCAAATGTAAATATTATCTTTGAAGTAACAAATATTAACGATAAAAAATATAAAAGAAAAAGTATGATAATTCATTTAATATCGATACTTTTGCATGGCGAAAAAATTGTAATTCAATCCGATACCCAAGTTTCAAATGAATATTAAAAAAATATTGATTTTGCTCTCAGCAATCCTGTTGCTGATTACTTCCTGTTCGCTTTTTCAACTCATCGAATGGGGATTTGAAGAAAAAAACGATAATTCAATTTACCCTTCAGTTGTTTTGGCTTTGGCAGGTTATGATGAGAACAACGAAGTGGATGTTCAGAATAGCAAACGCAATCAATCCATAAGGATTCTGAAAGATTACGTTTCGATTTATTTGGTACCTAAGGATGACAACACCAAAATAGAAGTGGAGGTAAAAGAATCGGAATACTGGTATGCATCGAAAGCTGTATTTACCTGTGACAAAGCCGATGATCGTTACATCTACAAACCGGTAATCAACTGGAAATACGATGTGTTGAGAAAACTGAATCAGCCGACGCCTGTGAATATGGTTGTGCAACTGACAGTGAATGGCGAAGATGCGGGCGAACGTTCGAAAACGCTGAATTTACGCAGCATCAACGAGTGTGTATTTGCTATGCGCGATGGTGAAAGACTGATTGACTTCAATATGCTTTTTGCTGCTTATGTAAACGAAGATCATCCGCTTATTCAGCAAATACTGAAAGAAGGATTGGAAACTGGTATTATCAAATCATACAAAGGGTATCAGGGCGGAAAAGAAATGAATGTGTATGCGCAGGTTTTGTCTATCTGGAATGCGCTGGAAACCAGGGGTATTCATTACAGTAACCTGATCGAGTCGAGCCAGTCGTCGCCGGTTTATTTTTCCCAGCGTGTCAGAACAATTGAAGAAGCCCTGACTTATTCGCAGGCTAACTGTGTGGATGGCACCGTCCTGTTTGCCTCCCTGTTGAAAGCCATCGGGATTGATCCGGTGTTGATTCGTGTCCCCGGCCACATGTTTCTGGGGTTTTATGTGAATAGAAAACATACCAAAATGGAATTTCTGGAAACGACTTTATTGGGTACCGAAGAAACCGGACTGAAAGAGGAACTAACCCAGTTTCTTGGTGTCGAATCCTACGATTCCTTTCTCAAAGCCATCGAAAAAGGCAAGGAGCGTTATGAGCAATATAAAGATTCCGCTACTTTTAAAATGATTGATATCAAGGAAATCAGAAAGTATATAAAGCCGATAGGGATGTAGGTTTTAGGATTATTGTTCGCAGAATAATTAATAACATTGTGCTGAAAAAGAAAGCAGGCTATTCGTAAGATTCTTATCGAAAAGCCTGCTTTCTTTTTTAAGAATTATTTAAGTGTCTTATTCCTGCTTAATCAATTTTCTGGTTGCAATTGCCTGACCGTTTTGATTAGTAATTTGCAAATAATAAACACCACTGTTCATATTTAAAGGTATAGTAATTTTTGAACCTCGATTCAGGTTGAAATATTGATGTTGATAGATTAATTGTCCTGTTGCATTGAAGATTTTTAATCCAGAAACAGGTAAATTTTCATTCAATTCAATATTTACAATGTCTTTTGCCGGATTAGGATAAACTCTCAAACTCTGTGCTGATACATCATCTAGGCCAGTGTTATTGGTTTTAATGAATTGAGCTCTTGAACCGGCACCGGAGAATAATACCGGGATTCCTTGAGAGGAAACAATTTCATAAGTTCTGATCGTAATGGTATCAAAAGGAACATCTTCAGCAGTTGTTAAAACGATTTTCTTTTTATCAACAGCATCCACGACAGCAGAAGCAACCGGTATGGTGTCGGTTTTAATTCCGGATTCATCATGGATTGCACGTAAAACCAAAAATTTCGAAGCAACTGATCCGGATGCCGCATCAATATCATCACTAAAATACACGTTGATTTTATTATTGTCAGGAGAATCAGCCGAAGTTACCGTTGGATTTGTGTCGGTGTAATTGTAGGCAAAATAAATGCTACCCCAACCTCCAATCAACACTTTATTATTAGGTAGGATTTGTAGTCCTCCCAGTGAGATGTTAATGAAAGAGGGGTGTCTCGTCCATGTAGCCCCATTATCAGAAGAATAAGCTAGTCCGAATGAACTTGTTGAAAAATAGATATTCCTCGATGCATCATATTTTATTTGTCTTAAGAACCAGTATTCACCACTGGTTTGTTGCGTCCAGTCAGCACCACCATTCACAGTAGTATAGACAAATTTCTCTCCCTCAGCAGTATTAGAAAACACAACCATACCCTCATTGTCATTTTTGAAATCAAAGCTAAGGTAGTTATTAGAAGTTGCAGGCGTATTGATAACAGTCCAGTTCTTACCTTTGTCAGCCGATTTAAAAATTCGTCCACCGCTGGTTGTGAAATAGATGGTTCCATTCACTACCCTGAGGTGTGCCCCAGAGTTGAGTCCCCACTCGGCATTTCCATTGGCCTGATTGCTGTCCTGCACCTTATCCCAGGTCTGACCGGCATTCGAAGTGGTATATATTTCAAAATACTGATTGGGATATGCATCACCGATGGCAACTCCTTCATTAATGTTCCAGAAATAAACGAAGTTAGGAAAAGATGCTGCTGTAAAAGCACCGGGTAATTTTGTCCAGTTTTCACCTCCGTTGGTAGTCTTGAAAACTCCGTTGTTGGCAGAACCAGCAGCATCCAATCCGGCAGCAATGATATAGGCAACCGAATCATTCACTGCTGAAAATGTCCCCAGAGTATAAGCCCCGACGAATGATCCGGTCTGATAATCGTTCTTAATCCATGATTGTCCGCCATCTTTTGAGATAGAAACTGCCTTGTCGAGTTGATCAGCTACCCAAACGACATTACTGTTAACAACTGAAATGTTATCGATATAACTTGTTTGATATGAATTGCTCATCTGCCATTGTGCGGTTATAATGCCGGATAAACT
>JAKIYP010000112.1 GCA_022708505.1 Bacteroidota bacterium | reverse complement strand
TGGTCGGGATTTTTTGTGCACGAAAGTCTGAGTTGAAAAGCAAGTTGAGGAAAGCAAGTTGGTCGTCAAGTGACCTTTCTTCTGCTACTAAATAAGCCGAATCAGTGGTATGGGCGATGAAAATATAAATTCAGCTGATTTCTTCAACCGGATTAGCCGGATAAAGTCAAAGGGTGTCTATTCGGTTAATACGTTTGCAAAATTGTATCTGAATAAATTGATTTTCAAAGTTACAAAATTTTCAACTACATTTGCAAAAAAACAAAAACCCAATGGTATTATCCGGATTTTTAAGGACGGTTGTTAATCCTTTCGGCCTTGATGTAAGCCCGTTGAATCTGCATTTCCTCGACAATACACTGGAGAGGGAATTTACGGAAGATTATCAAACCAAGAATGTAACTCTTGCTATACTTTTTACCTTGCTGGGTACCTTATTGTTTGGTGTCTTTTATTTGATTTACAATATGTCGCATCCCGGATGGTTTATTGCGATGATTGTTTTGTCTCTGGTTTTCGGGACTACCCTGCATTTGGGTTTGGTCAGGAGGTTTCATGTTTTTGCCTTGTTTGTGTATTCAATCGTTATCGAAGGGAGTTATACCCACCGGATGCTGTTTTACGACGGCTCCGACAAAGGTGTTCTGACAGAGTACTTTATGGGGCTTATGCTTATTGTTTTATCTGTTAATTTCTTTCTCAGGATGAAGTTTGTTTATACTGTCCTGCTCAATACAGTATTCTTTCTTATTTTTATTTTTTACAGTACCCTGGGAATTGGTATCCACAGGATTGATCCGGAATATTTTAATTATTCTTCCATTGTTTTTTTATCGACTGTTATCGTGGTCAGTATTTCGGTTTATAGCAGCGAATATATACACCGGAATGCTTTTGTACAGGAAAGAATTATCCGTCGGCAAGCCGATGAATTGAAACAGGCAAAAGAATATACAGAGCAAAAGGTTATTGAACGCACCCTCAAACTGAAGCAGGAAAAACAAAAATCGTATAAAGCCATCCTCGAAGGACAACAAATTGAACGGCAACGCATTGCTCAGGATTTGCATGACTCGCTCAATATCCGGCTGATCGGGGTGAAACGCAAACTGGAAATGGAAGCCGGGATAATAAACAACGGGCAGATTCCGGAAATTGATGGCATTATAGCACAGGTTCGAGAGATATCGCACAATCTGCTTCCCTACTCGTTGAAACATTTCGGGCTGGTGAAAGCAATCGACGATTTGTGTATCAACCTCCAAAAGCAACAAACGTTTGAGGTTACTTTCTCATAAGTAGGAGTTAGTGAAAATCTTCGTTGGGATAACGTAATTGAAACGGAAGTATTTAAAATCATTCAGGAATTGGTGGTGAATATTGTGAAACACGCCCGGGCATCGCAAATGGTGATCGAACTCATTGGTGATGAAAAAATGATTTACCTTACTGTTGAAGATAACGGGCAGGGCTTCGACCTAAACAATAAACAGGAAACCCGTTTCGGATTGAATAACATAGAAGCCCGCCTCTCCGTTCTGGGAGGAACTTTGAGCATTGACTCGCAACAGGGAAAAGGAACAGCCGTAATGATTAATATTCCAATCTCACCACTATGATCAGCGTAATTGTACTCGACGACCACCAACTGTTTATCGACGGGATAGTGAACTCTTTTCTCAATGATCCGGAAATCTCTATTGCCGGTTTTGCCCTCGATGGAAATTCAGGAATGAATTTGATGCAGCAACAACAACCCGGTGTGGTGTTGCTCGACATTGATTTTTCAAAAACCCGTGAGAATGGATTGGATATTCTCAAATCAATACACAAGTTGCCCGTTCAGCCTAAAGTGATTGTTCTTACCGGATATTGTGATGTAAGCCTTGTTGATAGCCTCAAAAATGAAGGAGCAAGCGGGTTCTTGCTGAAAAATGTAGGGCTTGATCAACTCAGGCAAACCATTATCGACGTGTACAACGGCGAGGTGGTTTTCAGATACGATACACAAATTATTGCTACCCATAAAAATCCGGATTTCTCCACGCAACCTGTATTGTCTGATAGAGCTGTCGAAATCATTAAACTGCTTTCTCAAGGTCTGGTAGTGAAAGAAATTGCTCAAAAACTCGGCATTGCCGAAACCACCGTCAACGACCATCTCGAACGCACCAAGCGCAAACTCGACGCCAAAAATAACGTTGAACTTGTATTTCTTTCCACCAAAGCAGGATGGATATAATTATTTATTGAACAACAGAATATTTTCTACTCACTGCGAGTTAAGCTCCGGGCTAAACTTAACTTCAAACTCCCTGTACCCTCAAATTTCAGGGTGGCTGTCCCCTAAATTTCAGGGCTAATGTTTTGTTTTATAAAGGTTAATTTTGCATCAGCATTCATTCAATTAATCTAATAAAACAAAGTATTCATTTTCTTTATAAACATGTAATGATGAAAAAACTAATTCTGATCCTGACTGTTATGTCAAGCGCAATTTCTGTGTTGGCACAAGACCGTTTGTATATCTACAAAAATGACGGTACCGTTACTCCTTACGCTATCTCTATGATTGACAGTATTTCTTTTACACGAAAAGCCGATGTTGCCGATTATGTACTTATCAACGGCGTGAAATGGGCAACCCGTAATCTTGATGTTGGCGGCGGATTTGTGGCAAACCCCGAGGACTATGGCGCACTCTACCAATGGGGACGCACTGCCGATGGACACGAAAGCCGAACAAGCACCACTTCTTTTATAGCCAACAATAATTATCCTTACGACTGGCGTTCCCCTCAAAACGATGTGCTCTGGAATGCCGGCACGGAGACTGCTCCCGTAAAGGCTCCCAACGATCCTTGCCCTGCTGGTTGGCGTGTGCCTACCATTGCCGAAGCGGCTGCTTTGCTTGCCACTGAAGTCGCTAAAGAATGGACTACACAAAATGGTGTTAATGGCTATAAGTTTACCGACAAAACCACGGGCAATTCAATTTTTCTGCCTGCAGGAGGCTCTCGTGAGTTTGACGGTGTGTTCAAGGAGGTTGGTAGCCAGGGCCTCTATTATACCAGCAGTACGAATAACTATAGAGCTAGAAGTTTAATATTCTACATTGAGCTTGCAGGATTTTCATACTTTATTAACCGTGCTCAGGGGCTGTCGTTGCGCCCGGTTGTAGAATAATATAAAAAAAAGATAAATGAAAAAGTACAATATTCTTATCGCAAGCTTGCTTATAATTTCGGTGCTAAGTATGGCTGCCGATGTGCAAAGTCTGGTCGTGCAGTCCAGGATTGGTAACGAAAGCGTCACCGCTCTTAATACTATACAGCGCATTATGTTTTCCGGTACAAGCATAAGCGTGGTGAACAAAGATGCGACACAAATCAACTACGCATTAAGTAATGTTCAAAAACTGCTTTTTGCTTTCCGCAGCGTTATTGATACTGTTGGAAGCGAACCGGACAATGCGCTCAATTTTAACGGGACAAACAACAATGTTGTCATTCCTGATAATGACAACAGTATTTCATCTGCTTTTACACTTGAAGGATGGTTGTTGTGGCAGCCCAATGCAAATACAGATGTCCAGTTTATTTGTGGAAAAGCCGTTGAGCAAATGGAATTGCATACAGGAGCGGGTGCAAATGCTTTACGCTTTATACCCACAACACAAGTTTATATAGATGTGCCAAATGTTCTCCCAATCGGAGTATGGACGCACATTGCCTGTGTTTACGATGCGGCAGCTTCTTCTGCAGAAATCTATATCAACGGAAAAGAAGTATCATACACAAGTAATGGCCCGAATCCGGTAGGCACGGCTTTGCAAAGTACGAGTACGCCGTTTTACCTTGGCTCCCGCGGTAACGGGAGTTATTACCTGAAAGGAAGTCTGGACGAGTTCCGGGTGTGGAGCCGTGCACTTTCGCAGGCTGAAATTCTTCTGAATATGAAAACGCCAGTTAATGTGGCCACACAAACCGGTTTGAATGGCTATTACAATTTCAATTCAGGCGTTCCGGGGGGATATAACAACGGACAAACCGAACTCTCTGATCTTACAGGCAATTTCTATGGTACTCTGAGCAATTTTGCATTATCGGGTTTCACCTCCAATTGGGTGGAAAGTTACGCGATGGTGGTTCCAACGTCAACGCCAGCAACTAATATTCTCCCAACCGGTTTCACGGCAAACTGGATAGCTCCTGCTGTGGGTGAGATAGATAATTATTTGCTTGATGTAGCTTCAGATAACGCTTTTACAGCACCGGTTACCGGTTCGCCATTTACCATTCCATCAACTGAATTGACAAAAACTATCAGTGGTCTGGCAACCTCGACAACCTATTATTACCGCGTTCGGGCTGAAAAAACAGGTGTGACAGGACAGGGTACCTTTAGCGACGTCATTTCGGTGCAAACCGATTATACAACCTCTGATATGCAAATTGACAACGGCAGTGTCCGTGTGTATCCGAATCCTGCCACCGACAAACTGTACATTGAGGCTGAATCCCTGCAAAAAGTAAAAACCGTAAAACTGTACGATCTGCGGGGAAGGTTGATCATGTCCGTTCAGAAACCGTTCAGCAATGAAATAGATATTTTGGGTTTCAGTGCCGGTATGTTCTTAATTGAAATCGCAACTGAAAACGGAGTGTTTGTTGATAAGTTAATTAAGCGTTGAGCGATGTAATAAAAACATTTTTTGTCACATTCTTTGTGCTTTTTGTAGATATAAAAGAGGCCGAGGCTGTCTCAAAATAAAAATGAGTCAGCCTCTTTTTTGTGTCCGATATTTTGGTTATTTGGATAAAAGTTATTATCTTTATATCGTTGATATACAATTAAATATATGCGATTTAAAGAATATAAT